>DATJDF010000219.1:0-3555 GCA_035497555.1 Arachidicoccus sp.
AAACGCAGAAAAAATCGGATTAATCTTAAATATTGAAATTGACCATAAATAAACCGGAGTCTAATAAGTAAGAATTGCGGGTAAAAAAGGCAAATAGGCGGCTTCGAGGCATCACACTATTGTAAACTGCAGAAAAAATAGAAAAGCTTGCTTTCAACAAATTGCATAACTTTTGGTAATACCATGACAGGTAGCAGAATTAACTAAAATTGACTAAAAAGTAAAATGACCACTGAATTCGGTTAAAAAATAATTAAAAAATAGTGGCGGTAATAATTGCCAAAAGTGTCTTAATGAAGGAGGCTGCTTATTTTGCAGATAGAACTTTGTTTTAAAGCGGTATTTGATAGGTATGAAACCATTATTTTCGGATGAGACTTAGGTTGTGGATTATGAGAATTAAGAAATGAGCAATGGTATATGAGAAATAATACATTTGGCGCTAACTGATTAGAATAATCAATATTATAGGTCCTTAATTATATTTGTAATGAAAAAACAATGCATTCCCTGGATTTTATCCGTTGTAGGCTTAATGGTGCTGCTTGCGGCTTGCCAGAAAAGTGGATTTTTAGATCAGACGACGACAACCAGTCTGAATGAAGAATCAACCTTTTCGGATAGTGCCAATGCGATGGCCTTTCTAAATAATATCTATACGCAGATTGGATTTGCAAGCGATCCAAAACGTTTTAACGGTGGCAGTTATGCTGCAGGGCTGGATGCGTCTTCAGATGAAGCGGAGGGCCCGAATGCATCCAGTTCCAACGGTTTTATACAATTTGCTACAGGAACGGTCAATCCCACGGTGGTCCCGGATGATGTCTGGCGTATTTCTTACAGTAATATCCGAGCGGTGAATCAATTCCTCAAACACCTGCCGACCATTCCATTTTCTCCTTCCTTAAAGGAATCTTCCAAAGCCGAAGCGCGTTTTTTGCGTGGCTGGTATTATTTTATGCTCCTGGAGCACTACGGCGGTATCCCAATCATCGGGGATTCCATATATAAGGCGACAGACCCGATGCCGCAAACAAGAAATGCCTTTAAAACCTGTGTCGATTACATTTTGAATGAATGTGATTCTGCCGCGGCCTACCTGCCGATTACCCAATCCGGTTCTTTGTATGGCCGGATAAGCAAAGGTGCTGCCTTGGCCTTAAAATCAAGATTGTTGCTCTATGCAGCCAGCCCTCTGTTTAACGACGGTGGTATTGCAAAAGGAATCAGCGGCCTTGATTCTATTGTGGCCTATCCTGATCAGGATCCGAATAGATGGGTGCGGGCCGCAAATGCTGCAAAAGATGTTATCGCTCTAAATGCCTTTTCACTTTATGTAGATTCCACGACGGTTTCAGGTGCACCCGGTTATGGTTTTATGCAAATGTTCAGGCTGCGCTATAACAAGGAATATATACTGGCGCATATGATGGAATCAAATAAGTATTTGGAATCCCTTTGGGATGTTCCTTCAAGGGGTGGTTCCGGTGGTCCTTTTCCATATCAGGAAATTGTTGATGCCTTCCCGATGCGTAATGGAAAGATGATTACTGAACCCGGTTCTGGCTATGATCCTTCTAATCCTTACAAAAACAGGGATCCGAGACTGGACTACAGCATCATCCATGATTCGACACTCAGAATTACATATGCCGCCAATCAGCCTTCACCCGTTGCCCTGTACTGGAATACCAAAGTAACACCTGCAGTGCCTGCCAGCGGCGATGCTGTCCATAAAGGCACGGCCACCGGGTATTATATTTTCAAAATGATTGATCCTAGTGTTATTAATAATGGGATTAGTGGTACACCGCGTTGTCTGCCGTTAATCCGTTATGCGGAGATCCTGCTAAACTATGCCGAAGCCCAGAACGAAGCTACTGGTCCCGATGAAACTATTTATAAGGCCATTGAATCCATCCGTCAGCGTGCCGGGCTTCGTCCTTACGAGCTACCCGCCAATCTGGATAAGGCTGCCATGCGCCAGGTGATCCGAAATGAACGCCGGATAGAACTCGCGTTTGAAGGGTTCAGGTTTTTTGACGTAAGGCGGTGGATGATTGCTGATTCTACCGAAAATCAGACCATGCACGGGATGGAAGTGGACAGAGGCAACTCAGTTACTTATAAACTGTTTAATGTCCGCAAACATAACTTCAGAAAGGCAATGTATTTATGGCCGCTGCCGCTGGCGGAAGTATCAAAATTACCCGGCCTGAAACAAAATCCACTCTATTAAAATCCTTTTCGACTAATACCTTTTTTATGAAAAAGATGCGTTTTATACTACTCACAGTACTGATCGGCTCCTTATTTGCCTGTCAGCGGGAAACGGTTGCCACGCCGATGGAGTCAACCAAGACACTCAACGGAACCTGGAAGGTTATTAAGGCTGTCAGGAACGGTACGGATCTAACGAACAGGTTTGATTTCTCCGGGTTCAAGATTTCCTTTAAAGACAGTATTTATACCATGGACAGTCTGGTCCCATTTCCAGTGGTAACAAACGGCACCTTTCATTTGGATGACCCTAAGTATCCATTTAAAATCTTCCTGAAGGAAGCAGGCAGTGATTTCAAATCCTTGGATATGGAGTTCCCCATAGCGCACGGTGTCCGTAATATAATCTTTAATTTTTCTCCGGGTTGCACGTCCAATACATATCAATACACGCTTCAAAAAGTCAATTAGAAAACTGTTTATTATGTCTTCAATCATACAATATATCAAACGCAGCAAATGGTGGAAGGTCAGCTTACTACTTGTCCTGACACTGCTGGTTATCTTCAGTTGCAGCATTACTATCGACAGTGTTGATCAGCCGGATAGTGTAAACGCCGGAGAAACCCTGACTTCTACGCTGCACGTTACGATCAAGACCAATGCCACCCGCGATAATACAAAATTTATGGTCGCCATGCTGGTTCCTAAAATGTGGAACACCGCCACCAATGCGGATATTACTTTCACCAGTAGTATTACCACCGGTACCCAGCGCATGACAGCTATTGCTCCCGGCGTTGCGGCGCCACAGGCAAGTGGGCGTGACTGGCCGACATTAATTACCGATGTTATCGGTAATGGAGGGAATCTGCTTCCAGGCTGGCAGTGGGTTGCATTTTATTCAAATACGGCCTATAACGTCAAAGAAAATGATGAAATCACCGTAACCATCACCATCAAGGTGAAAGTGAGCCAGGATAACCTTTCCTTTAAATTGGGTTATGTTGTAGCCAACAATTCTGACGGGCTGTCTGATCCCCAGTATTATGCCTCGGCCTTCCCCGGATGTTTTAGGGTTTTTGGAACGGGAGATATGACTGATTTCTGTAATCCGCAGATTGCTACCGTAGATCCACTCAATTCCTTAGAAAACGACATCGTTACGCTTAATTTTGACGCCGGTGTAATAGACAATGCATTAAAGGATGTGAATGACATTTATATCTGCTTAAAAGGGGTTACTACCACCGGGGATACACTGGACTTCTGCGTCCAGGACAGCCGCACTAAACTCAGCACCTATGCCCTTAAAAAATGGCGGATTGATCTGTG
>DATJDF010000220.1:0-3200 GCA_035497555.1 Arachidicoccus sp.
TAATAGCAATTTAGCATTAGAGAAGAAGTCGAATGATCCATCAAATTTGTTTATACCTGAGAGTTCATAGATTTCCATGCGTCAGTTTCCACGAAATTAACGGACTCATCTGCGTCTGTCGAGACACTGACATTTAGCCACTGCTTCAGCTCTTTTTCCCGGATAGTTGTTCCATTTTGCAGGATGCCAACCGCATCGCTGCCTAATACCAGATGAACAGGCGGCGCAGGATGTTCAACTAAATCAACCATTACCCTCGCCATCTTATCCGGATCACCCATTGGTACAAAACTTCCGTTCTTGAAAAAAGAGGTGCGCTGCCCAATGTCTACATAGTCTTCCGGAGAATCAGCATATGTCATCGACTCGCCACTCCAATCGGTTTTAATGCCACCCGGCTCAATGGCAATTACTGTTATGCCCAGCGTGGCCACTTCCTTATTCAATGCCTCAGTAAAGCCACTTAATCCGAATTTAGCGGCCTGATATATACTAATCCCCGTACTGGCCACCCTCCCACCGATGGAACTGATTTGAAGTATGTGACCAGAGCCCTGCCTACGCATATAAGGTATTACAGCCCTTGACAATTCAATTGGTGCATATAAATTAGTTTCAAGTTGAGACCTCACCTGCTCATCAGTAAAAGCTTCAGCAGCGCCAATAATGCCAAATCCCGCATTATTAACCAAAACATCTATACGACCAAAATGTTCAACAGCCTGTTTAACGGCCATCTTAATCGCAGTAAAATCGGTAACGTCAAGTGGCAATAAAAGTACCATATCTCCGTAGTCATTTTTTAGATCCTGGATATCCTTGATATTTCTGGCAGTGGCTACGACCTGCCCACCTTTTTGAAGTATTTCTCTGGCCAGGCTTCGGCCTAGTCCCCGGGAACTTCCTGTAATAAACCATACCTTTTCCATAAGTTCTATTATTTAGAACACAAAGGTCGGCAGGAATTCAAAACTATGTTTTGTTGGAAAGCTCAAATGTAGTTTGTTGAAAAGCTCAATATTTTTATGAAAATTATTCCTGATCATCCTATTTCAGTGATTCAACTTTAATATAGTCACCAGCAAACATTCATGTCGCTGCAGGTTCGGAAGGTGCATAAACACCGTATAAATATCTGGAGAACACAACCGGAATTTCATCAGATTTCGCAGTATCCGTATAGTCAGGGATCAATGATGAATCCGAATTACAAATAATAAATGTCTGTTCAATCGTATTATCATTTATTATAATATCAACCTTTAATGTCCATAATTTATTATCTCCCTCACCCATTGGGGTCAAAGTGCTTTTTGTGTTTACAACGATAATTGAAGATTCGCATAATTTGTTAGATTTTGGATGAAAAATAAATATATGCTAAGGACACTTCCCAAAATCAGCACTTAATCAGTAGTAATGTATTTATAAAACTTGTAATACTTTCTAACCGTTACACTAATGCGCAAATCATTGATGTATCTCACAGTTACAGCAAGCATGCCGAATGCAATTGTTTTTATCAATTTTATTGCCATCCACCCCCTAAGGCCGCATACAGATTAACAACGGCCTGATTTTTTTGTAAATAATCAGTGACCTGACTAAGTTCAGCCGATAGCAAGCTTTGCATGGCAATCAACACTTCACTATAATTGGCAAAATCGTTGCGTACCAATTCCTGAGTGTAATCAACGGCCTTATTTAGATTCTCCAGCTGTTTGCTCCGAGGTTCAGATTTGTCCATGGCCGATTTATAGCTATACAATGCATTAGATACTTCCTGTCCCGCATTCAGCAGTTTATTTTGAAAATTGTAAAGGGCCTGCTTTTGGTCTTCCTTTGCTATTTTCAATTTGGCTTTATTAATACCTCTGTTGAAGATGGGTTGGGTGAGTCCGCCTATTATGCCTCCTACGATCGAGCCACCACCAAACAATGAACCCAGCGAAGCATTTGTAAGGCCCCCATTTGCCGTTATGGTAATAGACGGATAAAAATTTGTGCGTGCAACATTTGTCATTTCGAAAGCATAACGGAAATCCAATTCTGCCGCTTGCACATCAGGGCGATTGGAAAGTAATTGAGCAGGCACACCGGTTTTAAGCATTGGGATGGACACTTGCTCTGACAGGCTGTCTCTCGATATCGGTCCCGGCTCTTTTCCCAGCAAATAACAAATTGCATTTTCAGTTTCACGAATATTTCTTTTCAGGTCTGGTATGGTAACAAGGGTCGCATACATGCTGGCTTCACTCTGGACCACCGCAGCTCCCGTTACGACGGCACTTCTTTTGAGGTCTTTCATAACAGAAATCGTCTTCTTCCATGTTTCAACGGTCTGTAAGGTAATTTCCAGCTCCTTATCATAGGCCATCAAGGCAAAATAATGATCAGCGATAGCAGCTACCAGACTTGTCTGAATTGCCTTCGCATTCGCTTCAGAACTTAAAAATGATGCAAGACTGGCTTTTTTAATGCTTTTTAATTTGCCCCAAATATCTGCTTCCCATGAGGAAGATAACCCAAGTTGATACTGATGAACGTTATTTCTTTTACCTGTATTGGAATTTATGGTTTTAGCTACGTCAATACTTGCATTCCCGCGTAAACCGGGGTAAGTTGCCATCCGACTTTGGTCTAGATAGGCGCTCGCCTGGTTGATACGCGAATAGGCCGTTTTAAGGTCTAAATTATTATTTATACCTTCTGCAATTAAATTTTGCAACTCAGTATCCTTAAATAACTCCCGCCAATGCAGGGCTCCCAGTTTAATACTATCAGCATCTGATTTATTATCCCTGAATAAAATGTCTAATCGTACATCCGGGTCCCGAAATGTATGCACGACAGAATTGCATCCGGCCATTTCGAATAGTATAAACAGAACAACGATATATTTTAAATAATACTTATGCATTTTTTAATATAAATATCAGGATTTAGGGATTAGTTGTTCAGTATTTGATGCAAGAGTGTCGCTTGATTTTCGTTTAGGTTTATACTCTTGTATGGATTGGAATATCACAAATAAAACCGGTGTTATAAAGACACCGAATATCGTTCCAATTAGCATACCTCCTACCGCACTTGTTCCAATGGAGCGGTTGCCGTTGGCCCCCGCTCCTGTAGCCAGCATGAGCGGCAATAGTCCAAATATAAAGGCAAAAGAGGTCATTAAAATGGGCCTTAATCGCAGT
>DATJDF010000221.1:0-13711 GCA_035497555.1 Arachidicoccus sp.
AAGCGTATCGATATCGCTGGCTTTTTTATTGCTATTATTGTTAACCTTTCCTTCCAACCTGAATCCCGTCGTCCCGTGCTGTGCATTCTTAGTATCCGGTTTGGAAAAATAACTGCGGGTAAAACACAGATAATACAGTGCATCCAGCAGATTGGTTTTACCACTGCCGTTGGGCCCACAGATGCCGACCACTCTCTGGTCAAAACCAAAGTCTGCATGGCCGTAGTTCCTGAATTGTGTAAGTTGTATATGGGTAAAGTTGGACACCGGGCAAAAATAACGGTTTCAGGGCGTTCCAGAAAATCTCCATTTTTAACAATATTATCGGGATTTATTTTTCCCAATGAATCATCTCTGTCTGCACGTCGGCCGAGCTGGTACCCACCATGATGGAAAAATCACCCGTTTCCCAGTCAAATTTGAGCGCCGCATTGTAAAATTTGAGGTCCTCCGGGGTCAATGAAAATTCCACAGTGACTGTTTTCCCGGCCGGGATCCATATTTTTTTAAATCCTTTCAATTGCTGAACCGGCCGGCTGATACTTCCTGCCATATCCCGGATATAAAGCTGCACAACTTCTTTGCCGTCATAGGATCCATCATTAGTTACAGGTACACGAACTGTCAATGTCTGATCACCTTTAAGCTTATCTGTACTCAATGTCATTTTCCCATACCGGAAATGTGCATAACTAAGGCCATAACCAAACGGGAAAACAGGAAGGTTGGAAACATCTAAATAGTTCGACCGGAACTTCTCAAACCATTTTCCTTTCGCAAGGGGCCGGCCTGTGTTCATGTGGTTATAATAAAGAGGAATCTGCCCCACATTTTGCGGAAAGGTCATGGTTAATTTCCCGGAAGGATTGACCCGGCCAAACAATACATCCGTTATTGCCTCACCAGCCATTGTGCCTCCAAACCAGGTTTCCAAAATAGCGGGGACATGCGCCGCTTCCCAACCTAAAGTCAAGGGCCGCCCATTAAACAAGACCAACACGACGGGTTTGCCCGTCGCCACCAACGCCTTTAATAATTGCTTTTGTACATCCGGCAGACCGATATGAGAACGGCTGGAGGATTCACCACTAAACTCGGCACTCTCTCCCAGTGCCGCTATGATGACGTCACTTTTTGCTGCCACTTCCAGCGCCTGCTTAATGAGGCTTTCAGGTGGCAGAGCTGACCGGTGCAAGGTCTTACCAAACAGGGTCGCATTTTTCTGCAGGATACTGTCTGAAGTAAGATTTGAACCCAGGGCATAGTTCACCTTCCCGGAATCCGGTACGGCAAGCTTTAATGCCTGCAGCAAGGATTGAACGCCTTTCATATTAGCAGCGACACTCCAGGTGCCTGTCATTTGATTGGCCGCATCTGCCAGAGGGCCTATTATTGCAATCCGGTCGGATTTTTTCAAGGGCAGTATTTTCTGATCATTTTTAAGCAGTACCATACTTTCACCGGCGACCTCACGGGCAAACGCTTTATTTGCCGGGGTGAATACTTCTTTTTTTGCCCGGTCGCTGTCACAATATTTGTATGGATTATTAAATAAACCCAAATCATATTTACTTTCTAATATCCGGCGGCAGGCAGTGTCGATCATTGCCTGAGTTATCATTGCGTCATGAAGCGACTGCGTCAGTGTTTTCAAAAACCCCTCACCGACCATATCCATATCTACTCCGGCTCCTAAGGCCAGGGCAGCTACCTGCTGTAGATTACCCATGCCGTGATCCACCATTTCATTTATGCCGGTATAATCGGTTACGACAAAACCTTTAAATCCCCACTGCTTTCTTAATACATCTGTCAGCAGCCAGCTGTTGCCACTGGCAGGCACCCCGTCTACCAGGTTAAAGGAAGCCATTACGCTGGCTACGCCAGCGTCTACTGCTGCCTTGTAGGGTGGAAAATAATCATTATACATCTGGATATGGCTCATATCTACCGTATTATAGTCCCGACCGGCCTCCGCCGCGCCGTACAGGGCAAAATGCTTTACAGTAGCCAAAATATTTTCATTCGAAGAAAGATCCCCCTGGTAGCCCTTTACCATCGCTCTTGCAATCTGACTGCCCAAATAGGGGTCCTCGCCACTACCTTCCGATACCCGACCCCAGCGTGGGTCCCTGGAAATATCCACCATCGGACTAAAGGTCCAGCAAATACCATCCGCGCTGGCTTCCTTAGCGGCCATTTTTGCAGTTTTTCGGATTAAATCCATATCCCAACTGCAGGAAAGGCCTAGCGGAATGGGGAACTGTGTTTCATAACCATGGATAACATCCATTCCAAATAACAGCGGTATCTTTAGCCGGCTTTCTTCTACGGCCACCCGCTGGATTTCCTTTATTTTTGCTACTGACTTAATATTAAAGAGTCCGCCCACTTTTCCGGCCTTGATACTGGCTCCGATATCAGAATTTTTTGCCTGACCGGTTGTAAAATCCCCGGCACTGGGGAGATTTAACTGTCCGATCTTTTCTTCCAGTGTCATCTTTGCCATCAGGCGGTCAATAAATATTTTTTTCTTGTCCGGTAAAGATGGAATCTGAACAATTTGACTTGGCTCGGAGCGCTTATGCACAATATCCTGTCTTAAGGTCAAAGCATGCGCTACGGATGCGGGTTGTGCGTCTTGCAACTTCCCTGCAGGAAGGGCCCCATAAACATACTTCGCGGGCTGGGCTATTAACATTGGATTTCCAAACAAAAATAGCAGCCAGCAGGCCAACAGGCTTTTCCAGTGAAAATCGGATAGGTAGGTATTATTCATGATTTATTCTTTTTAGTTATTCCCAGGTTTATGATCGCTTTGTCGTCGTATTCAAAGATTTATTTTCCAAATATTATATCCTGCTGCACTATAAGATAATTGCCTGTACTTAGCGGGCAATAATCCAAAGTAATGGGTATCAAAATACTGTCCTCCAATCAGGCGCATTTCATCTGGCATGCGAAGTACGCCAGTCTATAATTTAAGGCACTTTTAATACAGGTGTTCGCGCTGATACACCCCTCTCGTTAAATGCCTCCATCTGGAAATAATAAGGCTTTTGCCTGTCCATTACCTTTAGCCAATAATCATTTTTATTATAAATCATAATAACATTATAGAGTTTGTCGGGCGCAGTGCCGTAATAGAGCTGGTAGCCGGTTGCATCCGACGCCTGCCGCCAACGAACCCAGGCGCTTCTTTTGTCCTTCTCTGTCCGGAGTACTGTTAAATCCTCAACAGTCGCCGGCGGAGGAACAGGTGCATGGCCGAATACTCTGAGACCACTAATGGCAAATTTGCCGGAAGGAACCGCTATATTTTCCAGCTTGATATACCGTGCCAGTACCGGCTTCTTTAATTCTACAAAAGCCTGGGGCTCATCTAAAGTATTCTTAGATTTGTCTACCAATAATTTCCAGCGGATTCCATCTAAGGAGTACCAAAGTTTATACTGGGTCTTGCTGTGCAACTGCTTACCTAAAAACGTTACGTCCTGGTCTGCATAATTAATCTGTACTGCATGCACCGTATCGATCGTACCTAAATCGGTCTGTAAATATTCTCCAGGATTTGCTGACCCAGCACTCCAATAGGTCTTGATATCTTCATCAACAGCCAGATTAGGCAGGTAGCCTCCAAGACTTGAACTGACTTTTACCGGCCGTTGATAATTCAGGAGCATCCAGCCTGTAAAGTAATCATGTTGATAGTCGGTGTATTCGTTTTCATCGGTGACTGCCTTACCGGGCAGGTAATGCGGGTAATCTCCAAAGGATGTGTTACACCACATAACATCTGCCTTATCAAACCCGGCGGGCCAGATGCCAATTCTTCTTTCAAAATTATTTTTCACGCCAATGGCGATCGTACTCACGTGCCAGTAATGATGTGCATTATCCTGGAAGGTAGCCCCATGACCGGCACCGCGCGCAAAACCACCGGGTTTAAAACTTAAGGGATCGGATTGTGGTGTGAAGGGTCCGAGTGGTGTACTTCCCACAACGACCCCGTCTGCATACCCGCTGAATTCTGTACCCGGTGCGCCGTATTGCAGGTAGTACTTACCGTGATGCTTTGTCATCCAGGATCCTTCAATAAAGGGATCCAAAAAGGTATTATCCATGTTTTCACCGAAGCGTTGCCAGCCGTAACGTTCCTCCTGGAGCAGATAAGTTTCCTTGCGCGTTCCTTTGGGGGCGAGGCTCTCCGGATCCAGTTCGATCCCGTAGAGCGGATAGGTATTGCTGCTACCGTTATACATATAAAAACGGCCATCTGTATCGGTAAAAAAAGCGGGATCCCAACCACCGATCGCAAATGAATCCACCCATGGCTTCCAATGGTTACCTTTAGGATCTGTACTCATCCAGATGGTAAAGTTTTCGCTGTAAGTAGAACCGAAAACAACCATGGTGTCCCCTAATATCCCGACTGCAGGTGCGCAAAGATCATCGGTGGTATGATTCCATGGTCGCAGAAAGGACCTGGAAATGAATTGCCAGTGCAGCATGTCTGGACTCACCCAATATCCCGTCTGATTGGTTGCAAATAAATAATAGTCGCCTTTATAATTTACGATGACCGGATCCGCTGTTGCCCTGTGTTTACCCCATTTTGTAAATTGCTCAATCGGGGTATATCCATAATCGATATTCACGGGATTACAATAAGTCGTAAAGGCAAGCGGCACGCCGCCTTGTTTTTGTCCGTGCACTAGTGAGACAAAAAATGCCGATATGCAGGTGCATAAAATCTGCTTTTTAAAAAATTGTAAATAATGTGAAAGCCTCTTCATGCAAAATATTTTTTTATAATTTAGTGGCTAATCCTACGCGACTAGCAGGGTTTCATGCGCCGGCTTTCATCAATAAATACAGGTGGGCACAAAACGCTGCTGCTGTTAATTTAAAGAATGCGGCCACTGAAATCCCAGTTTAGTGAGCCCTTGTGATACTTCCGGGCAACTCATAAATAATTTCCAGAGTAGCCCTGAACGGTAATTTTCTATCATGACGACAATGGGTCCCTGATCAATGGCTAAATATCGGTCTGGAAACCAGTTATCGGTTTCACTGAACGCGTCGTAGAATCCGTATTTACCCCATAGCTTCGGCCCTAGTTTTTCATAAAAATAACGCAGTGCCTGCATGGATTTTTCCGGCGTATAGGGAAAAGAAGACAGGGCCGCTGTTGGACTAATCACGCCGATATCCGCGAGAAGATTTGGCGCATGTGCCATATAACCACCTATGGAATAACTGGCACTCAGTCCCCAGCTCTCTGGACCATAACCTTTATAACCTTTTGGATTATCGACACACCAGCGATAATTGATCAGTGTCTGATTTTTATTTTCCTGGCCGTAATCACCATATCGGTCTTTCAGACCGTTGGGATCCAGTCCAAGATAGGAGTACTGCGACCAGAACAGGGGACCACCATTGGGCAGATCACCCTGATGAAAAAATTGCAGTGTGGTTCCGTCATAACGACTGCTGCGCCGGATTTTTCCATTCATCGCCCAGCCCTGGTGATAAACCGCCGTGTCTACCGTATGGGTGGGAGAAGCGGCAGCCAGCACGTACATCAGTAAACACTCATTATAACCGTGGACCTGGAAATCCATCTGCCAGTCGTAGGTAGGACTCCAATGCCAGTAAAGCACATTTTGACCCCGGGTATACCAGTTGAAATCCACTGCCCGCCATAATTTATCGATCCGGCCGGCCAGCTGCTTTTCGGTACTGTTCCCTTTTAGGAAATACTGACGGGCACATAATAATCCCTGCATCAGAAAAGAAGTTTCTACCAAATCCCCGCCATTGTCTTTTGTACCGAAAGGTTTGGTTTTGCCTGTAGCGCCTTCATACCAGTGAGAGAAAGCGCCGTGATAAGTATCCGCTTTTTCCAGAAATGAGACCATCTGTTCGAGCCTGTCATACCCCTGCTGACGGGTAATAAAACGACGTTCTATGCCTACCAGGAGTGCCATGATACCAAAACCGCTGCCACCGGTGGTGACTACATTTTGATCCTGCTCCGGATAGACTCCGTCCATATGTATTCTTTCCCGGGCCATTTTACTATTCGGCTCCGCAGCTTCATAAAAATACTGAAAGGTGTTTTGCTGTACAAGGGTCAGTAAGGCGCTATCGGTAAGTGCAGGCTGCTGCTGGCCCGGATGCTGGGTGGCAGGCCGGGGCAGGGTTTTCTGTGCGCAGGCTACCGGCATCTGCAGCCATATAAAGCCCGTGAGCATTATGATCACCGTCCGAAAGGCTTGTCGCCACTTTCCTTTGGGTTCACTATAAATAAGTCCGGGAACGACTTTGTTACTTGTCTGCATGTCTGAATTTATTAATAACCGCCATATTTAGTAGCCCGTAAACGAATACTATAGTCCGGCATTTCGGTTCTGAAGCGTGATTAGGCTTATGTTTACTTTATATCATTATTTCCGTATCTAAAGAGCCTAGTTGTAACCTGGGTTCTGTATCATTTTCCCTTCTGTCGCATCTATTTCAACCTGCGGAATCGGAAACACTTCATTTTTTCCTGCTGTGAAATGTTTTCCTAATGCGTTAAGTACCGCTGCGGCCCGGCCCTGACGAATCAGGTCAAAAAAACGATCGCATTCCATAGCCAGTTCCACTCTTCTTTCCTTCCAGATAGCCATACGCAAATCCGCCTGACTACTGGCACCGGTTCCACTAAGCCCCGCTCTTTTACGAACCATATTTAATGAACTAATTGCAGTTGCTGTAATGCCCAACTCATTGGCTGCTTCTGCATTAATCAAAACAATATCGCCCATGCGGAGCAGTCTGATGTTTTTATTTGTGTTATCGTCATCCCCGTCATAGGATTCAACAAATTTACTGACATAGGATTTATAATTATACATTGGATTGGCAGCGGATATGAGTATCACGCCATCAAATAAAGTGTCTCCAATATGAATAATGGTAGCCTTACGGCGTTTATCACCGGGCTCATAGGCGGCATCCAGGTTGGCACTGGGTACATTAAAACCCCAACCGGTATAGGCATTCGCGGAGCCGGAATTACCCACTCTTTTAAAGGCGGCAGCGCGCATACCCTGAACGGCCGTATATTGTTGGGCACCGGCGTCAGGGACGCCAATCTTGCTTTGCACTTCAAAAACGGATTCCATTGAATTTTCTCCTGTTTCCCGCCAGATCGTTCCATAATCTGGGACCAATCCATAGGTGCCGTATGCTCCGGTCATCATCCCTTTGGATAAATCAAAAGCCTCCTGCCATTTCTTCTCATACAGGGAAACTTTTGCCAGCAATCCGGCAGCACTTCCTTTTGTTGCATGCCCTACATCTTTAGCTGCCTGCTGTGTATTGGTCGGCAATACTGCCATCGCATCATGTAAGTCTTTTTCTATAAACGCATATATATCGACGGCTGGCACACGGGTAGAAGCCTTGGTTACATCTTCCGGCTTATCAGAATCCATTACGGTATCAATCAAGGGTATATCGCCGAACATACGCACGAGGTTAAAATAATAATAGGCCCGCAGGAATTTTGCTTCTGCAATATAGCGGTTTTTGAGTCCCTGATCCAAAGTAGGGTAGAGGCCTACATTCAAAATGGCCTGATTACAATTGGAGACACCGTTATAGTTTCCAGTCCATGCATCAGATATACTTCCTGAGGTGGCACTATAAGTTATGGCATCCATCTGATCCTTATCACCCCCCAGATCGCCAGGATCACTTCCCTTATCGGCATCATCAGAGGTAATGGAAGCAACGCCCAACCAGGAAAAGGCTGACTGGTTCCACTGCAGTAAATTGGTGTAACAGGCAGCGACAAATTTAGCCGCGCCGGCCGGATCCGTATAAGTAGAATCATTTTGTTCAGGTGTTGCCTGAGCCGGCGGATTCAGGTAACCCTTGGAACAGGCCGTTAATATAACGGCAGTTATTATTACGATCGCGGGGATTATCAAATATTTTTTCATCTTCTTTTATTTTTCTTTAAAGGCTATAATTAGGTACACGGCTTGGTTAAAAATTCACATTCACACCCAGCATATAAGTGGCGGTTACCGGATAAATACTGAGTTCAATGCCTGAGTTGAGTG
This sequence comes from Arachidicoccus sp., assembly GCA_035497555.1. GTDB lineage: Bacteria > Bacteroidota > Bacteroidia > Chitinophagales > Chitinophagaceae > Arachidicoccus. The sequence continues at coordinate 8,121 of DATJDF010000221.1, forward strand.
CATTACCGGGCAGTTCAGGGGTATAACCGCTGTATTTTTTCCAGATCAAAGGGTTTTGTGCGCTTGCAAAAAACCGGAGCGATTGTATATGCCACCGCTCTGTATTCGCTATCGTATAGCCAAGTGTTAAATTATTGACTCTTAAAAAGCTACCGGATTCCACATAATAGGTGGATGGTTTGGGAATTGCATTGGAAGCCCGGGGCTGGGTGCCACCTGGATTATCCACAGACCAGATATCCACTGCGCGCGCTGCTTCAATCTGATCATTGCCAAATCGAACCGCCTTCTTACCATTATAGATTTTATTGCCGGCATTGCCATACAGATCAAAGGAAAAATCAAGGCCCTTCCAATTAAAACCACCATTTATCCCGTAATAAAACTTTGGTTGATAGGATCCTGCAAAAATGCGGTCCTTATCATTAATCAGTCCATCTCCATTCTGGTCAACATATTTGAAATCACCCGGGGCCGCGCCTTCAATATGCGGTGTGCTCTCGATATCAGCAGCAGTCCCGTAGATGCCGTCTGTCTGAAGCACCCAAAAGCTGCCGATCGGCTGCCCTTCTACCGTATAGGTAACAATTTCTCCATTGCCCAGACTGCCGTCTTTTAGCTGGAGTGACCCATCTACATGATCAACATTATTTTTGTTAAAGGTCATATTGCCACCAAAATGGTAACTAAAGGCGTCCGTGATACGGTCTGACCAGTTCAGTTCTATTTCCACACCTTTATTCCTTACATCTGCGGCCTGAGAATAGACTTTTCTATCCGCGTCTCCAAACGTTGTGGGGACCGTTACGGGTATGTAGGCGTGCGTCTGTTTGTTATAATAGGCAACACTTCCTGATAATTTATTTTTCGCCATCCCGAATTCTAATCCGATATCGGTACCTTTTGTGGTTTCCCAGCTCACAGCTGCATCTTTAATCTGGTCAAATGTCCAGGCCTGCTGGGCCGGGTAATCCGTTCCGCCAAAACCGTAATATTTACTTTGCAGCGATATTTCATTCAGGATCCGAAGGTTGGCGATCGTAATATCATTACCTACCTTCCCATAACCGGCACGGAGTTTTAAGGAACTGAATAATTGCTGGTTTTGCATAAATGCTTCCTCAGAGATCACCCATGCACCACCGAAGGAATAAAACGTACCATACTGATTTTCCGTTGGAAAGGAACTGGATCCGTCTCTTCTGAGCGATCCGCTCAGAATATAGCGCCGGTTATAGGTATAAATCAGGCGACTGTAAGCAGATGCGCGGGTCAGGATTGCGCCCGTGGAACTGGCATCGACATTATTATCTCCCTGGCTCAGGTACCATAAATTCGGGTCAGCCGGTACGTTCTGGATGGAGCCGTTCCAGCTATTGTCCCTGTTTTTCTCAGAAGAATACCCCAGGGTGGCATTTATTTCATGGAGTCCGCCGAAGGTTTTATTAAATGTGGCGTTATTATCAATAATGTAATAGAAGGTATTTGCGTTCTTTTGGGTCAGATTTGAGATATCATTTTTCATGCCGCTCCATATATGATATACCGGCACATAGATCTTCTGATTGTTATTATTGTAATCAAAATTATAACTGCTACGCAGGGTCAGATACTTGAATGGTGTCAGTTCTGCAAATACATTGCCCTGTAACCGCAGCTGGTTTGATTTATCATGAGTCAGGTCCAGTTTGGCTACCGGATTGGCTACATTGAGCAGGGAGGTAAAACCATAGGATCCGTCATCAAAACGAGCTGGTACTGTAGGTGCCATCCTATAGGCATCGTCAAAAACCGTCGGCTTATTGTTCTGGTTATAAATACTGATATTTAGATTATTGCCCAGTTTTAAAAACGGTGCCAGCCGGTATTCATTATTAATCCGAAAAGCAGCCCTGGTATAATCACTGCCTGGAATAATACCCGCATCCTTGAACAGGGATCCACCGATGTAGTAAGTCACTTTGTCTGATCCTCCGCTGATATTCAGGTCATAATTCTGGATCAAACCTTTATGGGTAACCAGATCAAACCAATCGGTTGTTGCGCTGAGGGTATCCAAATCAAATGCCGGTGGTTTATTTTCATAACCTAAAGCTGCATTGGTAAATGCTGCATAAGTTTTGGCGTCTGCCATTTTCACCGTAGAAGTCGGTGTCTTAAAACCGGTATAGGCGTTAAGCGATATGCGCATTTTACCAGCCTTCCCACTTTTTGTTGTAATAATTACCACACCATTGCCCGCCCGGCTTCCGTAAATTGCCTGGGCCGAGGCGTCTTTTAACACCTGAACGGAGGCAATGTCATTATTATTGATATTGGTAATATCTGAAGTGATGACGCCGTCTACTACGTAAATGGGATTAGCGTTGCCTAATACGGATCCTACTCCACGAACCCGAACCTGCGGTTGAGACCCGGGGGCACCGGAGGCGGTTACCTGGACACCGGGTACCATGCCCTGGATGCCCTGAGCGGCACTCAAAACCGGCTGACTGGCAATTTTATCCCCTTTTACTTCGGCTACCGAACCCACCACCTGGCTTCTTCTGGCTGTACCATAACCAATAATGACCACGTCATCTAAATTACCTGTTGTTGCTTTCAGACGGAAAGTCAACTGGGTATTTTCCGCCAGGGTAACGGTCATACCACTATAGCCAATAGAGCTGATGGCTATATTTTCTCCAGGATTTGCCTGAATACTAAACAGGCCCGCTGAATCAGAAATAGTGCCATGTCCGGAACTGAGCAGCGTTACGGAAGCTCCTGCAACTGGATGCCCTGTTGCGCTGTCCTGGATGCTACCCGAATATTGCCGCTGGGCAAGCACCCAGAAGGGGAGGATCAGGGTGATTAAAATGAATGAAAATCTTTTCATGGTTACCAAATTTTGAAGTGAAGCGTCAGGATTTCTGTAAATTAGACGCCCTTCAAATTTAACACATCCAGGGTTCCATTAGAGATATCTTAACACATCAGGAATACATCATTTGGCGATTAATGACAGGCTGACTTGCTCAATAGTACATCATTATATTTATACATCATATATAATAATATCTTTGTCAATAATATGATGAAAGACAAGTAAAATTTTTATTATTAACGTCCGTTAGTGTCATTACGGGTGGATCAAACAACAGATTTGCCTCTTAACAATCAGGTAAAGTTTGTGGTTATCCAAAAAAGTGTCGAAAATCCAGTAGCGACATTCAATACCTTAGCATAAAATCACTGAGGTTATCATGAATCCCTAACTGTAATTTCTTGCGCAGACGGTAGCGTTTGATTTCTACCCCTCGGATGGAAATATTGAGCAGGGGAGCAATTTCTTTGGTTGTCAGGTTCATTTTCAGGTAGGCGGCAAGCCGTAGATCCTGGGAGGTGAGTTCCGGGAATTCTTGCAGCAGCTTTTCAAAAAAGGCCTCATGTACTCTATTGAAACCGTTGTCAAAGAGGCGCCAGTCATCCTGTTCATCTTTAATATATCTATTGAGTGATTTTGAAAGCTTTTGAATCTGAGCGCCCACATGGCCCTGGTCCTTTTGCTTTTTCATCTCCTCCAGCTCTTCCTTCAACTTTTTGAGTACCTTTTTCTTTTTGATCAGTTCCATGGCCAGTTTGGCCAGATCCTCACTTTTATGGATGACTTCATCAGACAATTTCTCCTGTTCCAAAAGCAACAACTTATTGGCGCTCTTTTCCTGCTCCAGTGCAAGTGCTTCCTGCATTTTAAGCGTGAGGGCTTCTTGCTGGACCTTCAATCTGTGCTTATGCCAGCGCCATATAAGCATATTAAACAAGATGAGTGCGATGAGATAGATAATCCGGGCTACAATTGAAAAATACCATGGATTTAGGATACGAATGGTCAAGGTCGACACCTTATCAGACAGCTGCGTTTTAACCTGAAAATGGTATAAACCTGGGGCCAGATTATTAAATTCCTTCTGGGAACTAGCAGACATTTCACTCCATTTAGCCGCGTCATCCTTTCCAAACCTATAACTATAGGTTACCGGACGGTCATAGTTCGGTAAGCAATAGAGTAGTATCAGGTTATTAAGCCGGTAGGGTAATTCCAGATGTCCATCCGGTTGCAGGTATTTGGCTGGGAGTGTAGCCGTTTTGCTACCTTGTACCAGGCGAACCTCCTGCACTTGTGGTGCAGCAAAACTCGTAGGGCTATTTCGCTGGTTTTTATGCAGGACCACAAAACCGTCCTCCCCGGTAAGGATACTTTCTGATGCGGAAACCGGTATAATACTTTCGAACCCTGGGACCAGATTAAAGAGATTACCATTTAATGGAAAATCTGTAATAGCGCCACTTAGTAAATTTCGATAGTGGACGTGGTTTTGCTCATCAATAAACCAGCATCCGGCGTTTTCGTTTCCATCCGGCAATATTCGCTCTGCCTTAGCAAAAGGCCGAAACTTCTCTGTAAGTGCCTGGTCTTTGGTTAATGTTCCACTTTGAAAATCATACTTGTAAATGCCAGCAGGGCCGTTGATGCGGACACCACCGTCAAAGGCAAAAAGATTCCAGCGGTCTGTTGGCTGGCTGGTAGATTTTACGGGTACGGCTTTCATCTGTTCAACATGGGTATAGGCTGTGTCGGTTTGTAGAACAAAAATGCCTTTATAGGCATGCATGGCCCAGATCCGGCCTGGTCCGGCCACGACTACTTTATTAATGGCCATATTTTCTGTTCCTTTCAGTAGATGAGAAAATTGCCAACGGCCCCCGGTTTTCCGGTAAACAGCAATGCCGTTATAAGTACCCTGCAGCAAACACTGCGGGGTAGCCAATCCGTTTTGACCTTTTCCTGCAGGTACCATCTGAAGATCCCAGCCACCTGTTGCTGCGTAGATTTTACGCGCCTGATTATCCTTTATGACATATGTCCCTGTATTATTGCCACAAAACAGCTGACCGTCTATCACCTTAAGATCCCAGACCTGGCCGCTGATCCCCGGAAAAACGGAGAGGTCTGTCAGACTGAAATCTTCCAGTCCGTTAAACTCGGCTTCGTATAAACCGTGGTTAGAACCGACATAGATCCGTCCCTGGTAAATAGCCACTGCATAAACTGTCCCGATTCTTCCCTGCAGGTCTTTATAGTAGGCTACATTAGATTTCAAGATAAGTTGTGCAATGCCCTTATCCATGGCCAGCCAAAGGTTGCCGGACTGATCCAGTTCCATATCGAGTATTGTATTATTCAGTAAACCGGTCTCTTTATTGGCTGTAGCTATTACAGCACCTCCGGCATCCATGAATACCACTCCTTTGCCAATGGTTCCAATGGCAAAAAGATCATCTTTAATTTTCACGCCGCTATTGATTTCGCCGGTTATAAAAACCGGACTCAGGGCACTATTAAAAGGTGTATACTTATCAATCCCGGGTGTATAGAGGACTAACCCGTCTTTGTCCGTGCCAATAAGCAATTGACTGGAACCATATGGTAAGATCATGGTGACCCTTTTGCGTTGCAATAGGGTATCTGTCGATAGTGGAATCAGCTGATCGTTTTCATTAATGATATATATGCCTTTCCCCAGAATCTGGACATAAAACTGGTCCCG
>DATJDF010000222.1:0-9057 GCA_035497555.1 Arachidicoccus sp.
CCCGGGATAGTAACATCAATGATGGCAGTATCGCCGGGGTTGAGTTTCTTTAATTTCCGGATGGGTATGGTATACAGTTTATTGCTCTTATCACGCAGGCTTACAGTGGCTTTAATACTGTCGCTGAACACCTGGTCACTCACATTCTTAAAGGCGATGGAAAAGTGCAAGTCCTGACCAAGATCTATTGTGTCCTGTTTTTCAAGTTTTATATTCCCGGCTAAGGCGCCCTCAGGTACAGGCGTATACAGCACATGCCAGTAGCGCAGCTGGTAAGGCGTATAATTTACACTGTCCACATTACGCAGTTTCAGCTGCACATAAGGATACTGAGCAGCATCTATGGAAGAGATATTCGTATTCTGCCCGGTCTTGTCTAAGGTATACAGTACTTTGGAACGACCATTCGCGCTTATGCCGATCACATCAACTGTCGCATGATCCGTACTCGTTGACTCCTCGCTGCTGCCATTCCACTGCACTGAATGCCAGCTGGTAGCAGGACCAAATTTCGGCGAGGTCATATAGCCCATCGAGTCCTTACCCTGTATACTTGGCGATAACTGTATTTGACCCGAAGTATTTTCTGTTAATTGTTGATAGGGTATATAACTTTCATCTGCCTTTTTATAAATAAAAACACCCGCTTTGGCGCCAGTAAAATCTTCAATTCCGGACAGCCCCTGGTCCAAAAATTCCTGATACAATGTGCTGCCACCGGCTGACGCATCATTTTTCCAGGTTGTTACCAAAGGAACACTGGCAAAGGGAGCCACAACAAATAGGCGAACTATCACATAGGACCCCTTTGGAATCCATTCCATAAATTGCGCTATTTTATTACGGTCTGCCTCCGTTTTATAGGTGAACTGAAAATTATACTTATTTGTATTTGGATAATTTACCGGATCTACATCAAAAGAGTAAGGGTGGTTTTTGCAAGAGGCAGAGGAACCCATAAAACCGCCTATCTCACTATTGAGCACATGTTGAACCGGGTCCGGTACCGCTTGATTTACATAAGGCTGTACTCCGTTTGGTGTAAAGACATTAAACATCAAAGAATTACCCAAGGTCGTGCATTGGAAACTTGACATAAGCTCGCCATTTAACCGAATGGCAAAGTTACTCCAGCCAGTAGGTATTCCAGTACCATATACAGCATGCGATATTAAAAAGTTATTAGCAACATTATTAAAATCAAATTTACGACTTACGCTATCCAGCCTAAGCCCCTCTAGTATCGACTGGTTATGCTGATAATACTGAGACTGTCCAGCACCCACAGTCTTATCACTGCCGGCAGGTGCTATATACTGGAAGCTGCTTCCCGCCCAGCGGTACCCATCTCCACTTTTAGGGACAGGGCTTACACGCCAGTAATAGACCGTACTATCCTTGTAGCTTATGCCAGGATCAAAACTAAGTGCACCACCGATGGATTTGACCGTCTTGGTGATTTTGGACGCTGATGTAAACTGTTCACTGGTATCCAGCTCCATAACATAAGTATCCATCGCGGCCAATGCGTCCGAAGTCGAGGCAATTAACACAGCACTCGGTGAGCGGATAATAGAATAATTATACGGGTACACGGGTGTAATCCCATTGGCATAGATATAGACCGTCTTCGTAGCGCTATTATTGCTCTCACTGAGCTCATTATAGCGGTTATCCACATCCACGCTAACGATAATCTCATTGTTACCCGCATCCTTATTCGGATCGACAGCCACATCTACCTCCAGGGAATCCATATAACGGATAGAAGGGAGTTCCTTCTCCAGCAGTGTAACCTGGCTGCCATCAGGCAGCTTGCGTTTAATAGACACCAGGACAGTATCCCCCTCAGCACGACCGATATTATATAAATACGCTTTTACATGGAATTTATTTTCTGTAATCGACAGTGAGCTCGGGGTATATACTTCGCTTTCCTGAACCACAAAGTCAGGCTTCGCAAAACTGTTCAACCGGATCGCCGGATCACCCAGGAAATTAGTCTGCTCCGCATGCGCATAAGCGGTAACCGTATCTCCGCCCACAATTTTACCCGGCGTAATCATGGCCGCCTGGCTCGCCTGCAAGCTATAGCTGATCGGTTGTCCATATTGAATACTGGCCAGGTTCTTATACATCACCAGGTTATAGCTCTGTAAGAATGAAGTTACTCCCAAATAAGACTGCGCAATAAAGGCCACACTGCCTTTATCCTTTGTAAACAGGTACCGCTCCGTAATATTATTAATCGTAGAGATCCGGCCTGGCATGAAAGCAAAACAATCCCCGACATCACAGCCACTCGTAAACATCACCGGGTACCGACCGTTATTATTAAAAACGGAAGGGTCATTCAACTCCCCGTAACCGATCGTCGTACTGGCGCCATGGCCAAAATAACTGATCAGTCCAATACCTGCAGAAAAGTAGCTCTTTAAGGCGTTTGCATCCGTGGAAGAGACCTCATCCGAGGTCACTTTGCTCAAATAATGACTATTGGCTCCATAAAGCGAATCTTTTAATAAGGTTCGATAACTGTTCAGATAGCTAGAAAAAAGGCCTTCCTCGCCCGCATTGCTACCGCCGGAGATAAATACTGCATTCTTCTTCCAGCTATTGTTCTCTATTGTATTATCACTACTCTTCTGACTGGCTTCATAAGCTTTGACCTTATCTAAATAATTTTTTATCTCTTCAGGTTTTACTGCGGAAAGACGTCCGATCGGTGTGGCGGCGACTGGCTCGAAATTAGCCGAGGACAACATCACGTCGGAGGCAGGCCACCCGTAGGTAGGCACAAGGTTTTGCTCTTGGTGTTCAGGGTCAGAAGCGTTAGCCCCCTGTAGATTATCAAAAGACAAGCCACGGCCGATCAAAAACACAAACTTAGGCGGCGTAGAAAAATGACTGCGCGCATAACGCAGAAAATTGCGGATGCTTAAAGGACTGGAATGGATACCAAAAGCAAACATATCTTCCAGGTCATCAATATTGTATATACGGGTAATATAGCTGCCACCGGCAGCAGAGCTGCGGTAGGCGCTGTACTGTGCCACATAATTGCCACTGCCGTACAGTGTCTTATTGGAGATAATCAGGTAATCGCCCTGCTGGCTGCTGCTCGTTAAATCAGGGTATTGCCGCATCTGAAGTGCGGACGCACCGATCGTTGTATAACTACTGGTACTTTGGCCGACCAGTGCCAGGTGGCTGGCACCCATCGCCGGTAGCACAAACTGGTAATCGCTGCCACTGACCACGGCTACGTAACGTTTTTTACCCGTTATATCATATAGCACAGGGACACTACTGCCAGCGTTAAAGCCACTGATCTTCAGGTAGCGCATACTACTGCTGGCAGCCAGATCAAAACTGAACTCCGCCTGACCCCCAAAATTAAAAGCCCGGGGGTAGCGCAGCGACACAAAGCTCGCATTTATCTGATCGTTGGTATTGGCAGCGCCATTTTTAACTGTTACCGTATAACTGGAACTCACCTGGGCGCTACCCAATACGTATAGCTGAGAGGCAAAATTGCCCAGCTTACCATTTACAATGCTGCCATCGCTGCCGCTAACGGTGACCACACGGTTATTATTCCCCAGCGGGGAGGAACCCGATACACCGGCACGCACAGTACCACTTACCCCTGGGTAAGCAAACAGGTTCGTGAAGCTCACAGACTTACTCGCTCCACCCTTGACGATCGCACCAAAGGACTTCCCACGGTAATCAGACATATAAACATAATCGGAGCCGTAAGGAGTTGCAGGACCCCGGTTCAAGGTCGTTCCAAGCTCCTGTTGGGTCGTATAGTAAAAATAAGGTTCTGCGCTAAGCCCACCAGCCTGACCGGCTACATCGTTTACGGATGCGATATAACGCAGGTTCTGCGCTGTATTACTGTTTACCGTCAGAAAATAGGTCGCACTGTCACCCTCGAAGCTAATCGATGGGTTCAGCTGATCCTCCGGCTTACGGAATAGCTCAGCATCCACGCTCCCGTCATTGGCCTCGCCCCAGAACTCGATATAACCACCAGAACCCAGCACACCAGTCGTGCTCGTATAGACAGGCACCTGCTGACCGTTATGCCATAACTGGAAACTACTCGCAGCTGTACCCGCTATCGCTAATCCCCCAAGGCTACTGCCACTCAAACGATAAAGACCATCGGAACCCACCTTGAACTTATAATATGTCTGTCCGCTCACTAGCCACTCATTATTATACACCTGACTATGCGCGGCTTGAACAAATAAAATGGTAAATAGCAGCGATAGGGAAAGTGCTATTGAAGAAAAAATATGTAAATTTCTTTTGTTCATTATAAAAGAAAATAATTTTAAATTGAATGCTTTAAAAGGTTTTCAAAGCAGACTCAATATTTACGCTTTGGTTCAAGATCCACTCTCAACGAGAATATATGTGTGTAAAGTGGATTGGATTGGTTGGCCAAATTTGTAAAGGCGTAATCAATTACAACATTACCCAACTTAAATCCCGCACCCAGACTAGGCTGAAAAATCCATACATGCTTTTGATTAGTGGTATCAGCATCAGCCAACCCTCTTTGAAAATTTGAGATCCCAGCACGAACAAATACTTTATCGACAATATTCGCCTCAACTCCAAGATGCGGATCAATGCTGATCGGTTTGCCGCTGATTAAAGTATTTCTTTGCCCGTCGAAGGTGACATCCAGATTTGTTTCCGCCAGCAGGCTGAATTTAGAATTAAAAACAAAATTATAACCACCACCCAGAATTAACCGTGGTTGTGTCAGCTCTGTGGACTTAACCGGGATGTCATTATTCGTCAGATACAGAATTTCTTTTTCTTTATCTGTAAAGTTGAAGCTCCATGCGTTATAAGTTGTTGTAAGATCCCTGGCGACAACCCCTAATCTCCAGGTAGGTGTCCTGATCATCAAACCCGCATCTATCCCAAGCCCTAATGCATTAGCAAAGCTTCCGACATGGCGATATAATACTTTCACATTTCCACCAATGGAAATCTGCATATCGGGTTCATCTTTCAGTAACTGACCGTAAGAAAGCAGAAAACCATAATCCGCAGATGAAAATGCAGATATATTATTATAATTTAATTGACCAGTCTGTGGATCCACCAGGAAAAGCGTATTGGGTATATCGTCTACCCCAAAACGGATAGCACTGATGCCCAGCGTCCTCTTATTATCATTTAAGGGAATCGCTGCAGCCAGAAAATCATATTTACCGATTCCTGAAAAATAAGCTGCGTGCATCGCAGAAAAGGTGGGAATTTCCCGGACAAACCCGAGACCTGCCGGATTCCAGTAGCCGGCTGTAGCATCTGTGGCAGAACTGACCTGCGCACCACCCATCCCAAGACCGCGGGCTCCGGCACCTATATTCATAAATTCATTGGAATAAGCTCTAAACTGAGCACTAGCCTTCAAGGCCGATGCACAAAAAGGAAAGAAAAGCAGAAGTATCTTTAATCGCTTCATCTCGGTTTTTAATGGTATTAAACGACAACAGGCTTACATATTAATAATATTCCCCATTGCATTCACCCAACTAAAACGATACGGGCATAAAAATATTGCAGTCAGAAAAGATTCAGGGAAGGATTTTTCCGCCCGTCCCATTTTCCGGCGAAATCCAGGCGGATTGATTGATATACAAATTATATTACATAAAAACTCGATACCTGCATTTTAGCAGGGAACTCTTTTAATTATTGCCATGTTCAATTACCTTTGCCAAAATTTTGCAGATGAATTTAATTGAAGAATTACGTTGGCGGGGCATGCTTCAGGATATTATGCCAGGCACAGAAGAACAATTACAAAAGGAAAGGACAGCCGGATACATTGGATTTGATCCGACCGCTGACAGCCTTCATATTGGTAGCCTAGTGCCCATACTACTACTCGTTCATCTACAAAAAGCTGGACACAAGCCTTATGCTCTGGTTGGTGGCGCAACTGGTATGATCGGAGACCCCAGTGGTAAAAGTGACGAAAGAAACCTCCTGAATGAAGAACAACTGAACCAAAATGTATTGGGTATTAAAAACCAGCTGTCTAAGTTCCTGGATTTCAGCGCAGATACAGCAACCGCTGCAGTATTAGTGAACAACTATGATTGGTTCAAAGAGATTTCCTTTATTGATTTTCTTCGGGATACCGGTAAACACATTACGGTAAATTACATGATGGCCAAAGACAGTGTCAAAAAGCGTTTCACCGGTGATACAGGTATCTCCTATACAGAATTTGCCTACCAGTTAATGCAGGGTTATGACTATTACCATTTATACAAAGAGAAAAATTGTAAACTCCAGATGGGTGGCAGCGACCAATGGGGTAATATTACAACCGGTACAGAGCTCATCCGCCGCAAGGCAGGTGGAGAAGCTTTCGCTTTTACCTGCCCGCTGATCAAAAAAGCCGACGGCACAAAATTCGGAAAAACAGAAAAAGGCAACGTATGGTTAGATCCAGAAAAGACATCCCCCTACCAGTTTTATCAATTCTGGCTGAATGCTTCTGATGAGGACGCACAAAATTGGATTAAAATCTTTACCTTCTTAACCCAGGAAGAAGTATCCACTATTATTACTGAGCATAATCAAAGCCCCGAAAAACGTATTCTTCAAAAACGGCTTTCTGAAGAAATTACAAGATTTGTACATGGCGCTGAGGCGTTGGATAACGCAACCAGCCTTACGCAGAAATTATTTGATAATCAAAATGCACCAGCTGAAAGCCTTTCGGTAAATGACCTTGAGAACATGGAAGGTATTCAAAAGATTTCTTTAGATAAAGCTATGCTCGATACAACTCCCGATATAGTTCAGTTCCTGGCAGACACAAAAGTGCTACCCAGCAAAAGTGAAGCACGCAAAATGGTTCAAAATGGGGGGATTAGTATTAATCGTCAAAAAATTACCGATCAACAAAGCAGGATTACCGCTGACCTGTTGCTCCACAATAAATACCTTCTGGTGCAACGCGGAAAGAAAAATTACTTTCTAATAAGTTTCACTAATTAATAATTAGGAGTATTAATAACAAAAAGAGCAGCATAAAATTATGCCGCTCTTTTTGTTATTAATACCTTGACAGCTTAAACGGCTCTTTTGCAAGTGCGCCTTTCACTTCAGCAACCAGAAAAACACTTCCACAAACCAAAATCAGATCACCTTTTTCATACACCTCACCCGCAGCGCGCAGTGCTGCTTCCATATTCGGGTAAGGCAATCCGCGAAGGCCCAGTAATTTTGCTTTATCATACAAAAGCTGTTCATCTAGCGCCCTGTCAATGGGTGCCTTTGTAAAGTAAAAGCGCGCGTCACCTGGCATTTCTTTCAAGGCAGCTGTCACATCTTTATCCTTTACAAATCCTGTAACAATATGAAGCTTTCTATATTTCGTTTCTTTTAACTGTGCATTGATCATTCGGATACCGTCCATATTATGGCCAACATCCGTTATCAGTCGTGGATAACTTAAAACCTGCTCCCATCTTCCAGACAACCCAGTAGAACTTGCTACATGTTGCAGCGCATTGTAAACATCGGTTTCTGCTATCCGCCATCCTGATTTCTGTAATTGATAAACTGTTTCTAAAACGCCAGTAAGGTTATATAATTGATAATTGCCCGTAAGGTCCATTAAATAATGTTTAGACAGACTACTTACACTATTTTGACTTTGTTGTTTATTGGCTCTGCATGCGTCTATTGATAATAATGGATTTAAAGCAGTGGCGCCATTATCGGTTGATTTATTTTTACTTATCGAGATTTGCCATTCATCTGATGCAAAATAAATTGGCGCTTGGTTCAAAGCCGCTACTTTTTCAAAGACAGACCTGGTTTCCGGGAGGTATTCAGCAACCACGACAGGTTTTCCCTTTTTAATGATACCTGCTTTTTCGCCCGCAATTAATTCGAGTGTATCTCCCAAAAATTGCATGTGGTCTAATCCTATATTAGTAATAAGGGAAATTTCAGGATCAATGATATTAGTACTGTCTAATCTGCCGCCAAGTCCCGTTTCAATCACAGCTATATCCACCCTCTCCTCTGCAAAACAAGAAAAGGCCATCGCCACTGTAATTTCAAAAAATGAGGGTGCAATGGTTGCCAGGTGTGGCCGGATACCTTCAACAAATTGAACGACAAATTCCTTGGAGCACAATTCTCCATTAATGCGGATACGCTCTCTGAAATCATACAAATGAGGTGAAGTGTAGAGTCCAACTTTATATCCTGCCGCCTGTAATATGGCGGCCAGCATATGACTGGAGGAACCCTTTCCATTCGTTCCGGCTATATGAATAGATTTGAATTTATTTTGGGGGTTGCCCAGTACCGCACAAAGTGCGTAAGTGTTGCTTAAATCATTTTTAAGAGCAGCAGCGCCATCTCTGCTGAACATGGGCAACTGCGTATATAAAAAATCAATGGTTTGCGGATAATCCATAAGATAGGCTAAATATCCTGCAAATTAATACACAATTGACAATTCCCGTGTAAAACCAGTTTATTTATATAAGTAACCCGGTATTAAAAATTATCCATTCAACTTAAAGTTGAACACAATCGTTCCTGTTTGCGCATCTACTGTTCCTTTGCTAAAACGTAGCGTTTTGGCCTTTCGAATTGCAATTCCAAGTATCGTTGAATTGGTCGTCGTTGTTCCTTTGGGATTGACACTTGCACTGGTAACATGACCATCCCTGTTAACAACGATATCAAGTGCTACTTTTGCGTTTTCATTAAATTTTCCGGTAAAAGACCGGCCACCCATAAAATTTCGGTTAGATAGTCCACTGCGAATACTAATACCACTTGTGCCTGTACCCCCATTCCCATCATAATTATCTGATGCCGGATTGCCGTTAATCTTTCCCTGATCCCCGTTGCCGCCAGCAATACCCTGGTTTCGCTTACCGTTATAACTATCCGCATTATTACCCCCTGTACCCTGATTGGTTCCACCTTTATAAATGGCCTTTGGGGAAGGCGGTGTTGGCGTTTTATTAATAACTTTCTTGGCTG
>DATJDF010000223.1:0-2070 GCA_035497555.1 Arachidicoccus sp.
TTATGAACTAAGCCACCGCACATCAGACAGATGATTGGTTCCAGGAACCCGTTTAACCACTATACCTGGATCATTATTTTTTCTTATTTTGCTCTTCAATCAACAATCTTTCGATTCTTTTATCAGGGATCAGCCATAGTATGGCCGCTATGAAATATAGGGATATGGATGCCCAGGGAGTGAAAAAAGCGATAAGGATACCGCCGATATAAAGAAAGGGAGAGATTTTTTCTTTGAAATCCTTACCCTTAACGGCTCTGGCGAGTACAGAATCGCTGTTCAGTTTCAATAAGCAATTCAGCAAAATTACCCAGGCAATAGCGGCCATCGTTAAGACGATACCATATAATGCCAAAGGAGCCGCTTGCAAATGATTCTCCCCAGCCCATGCGGTAACAAATGGAAATAGAGAAAGCCAGAATAGTAAATGTAAATTCGCCCAAAGGATACTTCCGTTGACCTTTTGGCAGGATTTCAGTAAATGGTGATGATTGTTCCAATAAATTCCTACGTAAATAAAACTCAGCAAATAACTTAGAATCTTTGGAATTAAAGGGATAAGCGCGTCAAATCCATTGCGTGCGTCCTCTGGCACCTTGAGCTCCAGAACCATGATGGTGATAATTATGGCTAATACACCATCACTGAAGGCTTCTAATCTGTTTTTTTCCATTGGAAAACGCGAATTTGGAATAAAAATACGTAAAATCGGCCGTTTTTTTATTGGAAATACTATTCTGCTGTGCTATCTATGTCCGTTCCTAACAACCGGTCCAGTTTATTTTCCAGGCTATGCAATTTTTCATGGGTTTCCTGCTGTTCAATCAGGAAGACACCAGCTTTATTTTGTTCAGTGGCAAACCAGAGTAAGGCCATTGAAATATAATCCTGCATGTCCTTACCCGCGAAATTCGTTTTATATTCAGAAACTTTCTCATTTACCAGTTTGACAGTTTTGCGTACAATCTCCTCATCGCTTCGACTGGCTTTCAATCTGAAGCTCCGATCTCCAATGATCACATTAATAACGATGATATCCGTCATAGCATCATGCATCTAAGAGTGTAAGGCATTTGTTGATTTCTTTGAGGTAACGATCAATACGGTTTTGCAAAAGCTTTTGTTGGTTTTCATCCATATATTTTGCTGAACCCAATTGAAATGCATCATTTTGAAGGCGCAATTCTTCATTGGACTTACGGCATTTGGCCAGTAAGGTTTCTGCCTCATGCAACCCTTCCTTTAATTTTTTATTCTCTTTCTGCAAAAGCTGAAATTTGTTGAGCAGCTGCTCCAGTTTATCTTCCAGGCTTTTAAGAGGTGTCTGATCCATAAAATAAAAAATTTATATTTAATGCCCGTGTCTATAACCTATTAAGTTGCAAAAGGAACGATTAGCCCTTCGTTAAAGGGCTAATCACCTATTTTCTTATTTCTGCATTCAATTCCTTTTCGAAATTACCAATCAGTTTCCCGATCATATGGTCGATTTCTTTGTCGGTCAGGGTTTTCTGATCATCCAGAAAAACCAGATTTATGGCCATTGATTTTTTGCCGGCACCCAATTTTTCATTTTCGAATACATCAAATAACCGGGTTTCTTTTAATAAAGGCAAATTGGTCTTTTTAATGACAGTTGTTATCTGATCATAATTTACCTGCTTATCAACGACCATCGCGAGATCTCTTTGAATAGCGGGAAATTTAGTCACTTCCTTATATTCAATCTTCTCATTTTCTTTCAAAGAAATTAATGTGCCAAAATCGATATCAATGAAGAAAACCTGGCTTTTCAGATCAAATTGACTTCTTTTAGAGGCTGAAACCGTTTCAATCGTCCCCAGTTTCTTTTTCCCTATTAGTAAAGAGAGTGAGTTGCCTGATTCTTCCAGGGCAAATTTAATCTGACTGAAACCACATAATTGCATAAGTCCTTTTGCGAGCCCTTTTGCATGATATATCGTATATGGCGCCCCTTTGTCTGACCATTCATCTTCATGATTCTTTCCTGTAATATACAAAGCCAAATGTTCTTTTTCTTTGTATTTGCCTACCTCAGTCGAACTATAG
>DATJDF010000224.1:0-26464 GCA_035497555.1 Arachidicoccus sp.
TGAAGCCATCGCAAGGGAAAATGGTATCAATATTCAGGAGTTCCCGATTGTAGATACCAGAGACCCGGAACTGAACAGCACAAGGCTGAAATTTGCTGACGCCTTTTTTGCCAAAAGGCAACGCAAGGGCTTGAATTACCATGAAAGTAAAAAGCTCATGCGTGACCGGAACTACTTTGGTTGTATGATGGTTGAAATGGGAGAAGCTGATGCAATGATCTCGGGTCTGACTAAAAACTATGCAGATGCTATCCGGCCGGCATTACAATCCATCGGTGTTGAAGAAGGGGTGAAAAAGATTGCCGGCATGTACCTGCTTTTGACTAAAAAAGGTCCTTTGTTCCTGGCAGATACCACTATCAATTTTAACCCTACAGCCGCGGAGCTTGCAGAGATCACACTTATGGTGGCCCGCGAAATTGGCAATTTTAATATTACACCTCATATAGCCATGCTGAGTTATAGCAACTTTGGCAGTAATCCATCAAGCGAAGCCAAACTGGTTGCAGAAGCGACGCGTATTGTCAAGGAAAAAAATCCCGATTTGGTAGTCGATGGCGAAATGCAGGCCTGGTTGCCTTTTAATAAAGAAGTATTAAAAGAAAATTACGGTTTTAGTTCACTGGTGGATAAGGAGGTGAATACACTGATATTCCCTAACCTGACAGCAGGCAACGTAGCCTATAATCTTTTAAAAGAAGTAGGGGATGCGGAATTGATCGGACCGATATTACTCGGTTTGAAAAAGCCTGTGCATGTTTTGCAATTAGGTAGTTCTGTTAGAAATATTGTCAATATGGCTAATATAGCCGTGCTGGATGCTCAACTTAAATGTTCAGGCCACTCCAATAAAGCATTACTGGAATCAAAATATTGGGGCAAATTAAAAGCTGCTATGGGTATTGGTTCCAATGTAAAGACAGATGAATCCGAAGTCTGATATTAATTTGACTTTTTTAAAAAATGAGGGGATAAAAATTTAATTTATTTTTTATTCCCTTAATTTTTCTATTGATATGCCGGATAATATTCGAAAAGTCTTCCCCTCATTA
The DNA here is from genome assembly GCA_035497555.1 of Arachidicoccus sp. Lineage (GTDB taxonomy): Bacteria > Bacteroidota > Bacteroidia > Chitinophagales > Chitinophagaceae > Arachidicoccus. Next base: position 1,053 of record DATJDF010000224.1, read on the forward strand.
TTTTTTTGTTGCAATGACAATACCTGTGGACCAGTCAAGGACAGTAATGGCTAAAAATGGATTTTCTTCCAGCTTGTTTAAAAGTCCGGAGACTTTTTTATCATGGCCTTCTGGCCAATTGGGTTGGGGGAGCATATCATCAATTATATATAGCCCATGCGGATTTAATAAGGCCAACGCTTCCTCTAACAGAAAATATTTACCATGCCAGGAGTCCGCAAAAATAAAATCAAACATTGTTTGCTTTGTAGCTCTTTGCTGATACCGGTTAAGTAACCACGATTTACCGTCTGCGAGTTCCAGGGTTAACCTGTTATCTGAGGCTAAAAATTGCCTTGCTATACTTAAAAAAGCGGGATCATGGTCAATTGAAATTAATCTGGATGCTGCATCCATCCCATCTAATATCCAGGCAGTGGATAGCCCGGTTCCGGTGCCAATTTCTAAAAAGGCGCCCTTTGGTTTTGAGGCGGCGAGTGTCCTAAGTAATGTACCGGTCTTCAGATCGGAAGCCATTGTAAAACCGGAAACTTCCGTCTGTTGTTTAATATCCTGATAATGCTTGGGTAAGACCATTTAGCTCAAATTTAAGATGGGTAAGAGGATGATAATAGATAGAATTGTCACCTGAAGGGACAGTTAGCATGATTTAAGCAAAAGGATCAAACTGTTCTCAAATCACCGGCGATGCGGCGAACAATTTTTTCTGCATGCACCCTGGAATTTTCAATAAACCATTTATGTGTATTCAGGCCGCCGCAGACGACTCCTGCTAAATACAGGCCCGGGATATTTGTTTCCATGCTATCGGGATTGTGGTCGGGCAGGCAGGCGTTATTTTCGTCTATAGCAATACCAAAGCGTTTCAGCATGTCAAAGTCCGGTCGAAAACCGGTAAGTGCCAGGACATAATCATTTTCAAGGGTTAGCACTTTGCCTTCCTGATCTTTTATAATTACTTCCTTCTCTTTAATCTCCAAAAGTTCAGCCGAGAAATAAGCCTTGATGCTGCCTTCTTTAATACGGTTTTCGATATCTGGTTTGACCCAGTATTTTACCCGGTCTCCGATTTGATTGCCACGGATGATCATAGTAACTTCACCACCTTTGCGCCAGATTTCCAGGGCTGCATCCACTGCTGAATTATTCGCCCCTACAATCAGATTTTTTTGCATCACGTATCCATGAGGTTCTTTGTAATAATGTTGTACTTTGGGTAGTTCCTCTCCCGGTATATCCATGTAAATAGGAACATCATAAAACCCCGTGGATATTATGACCCTCCTGGCCCTGTAACTGCCTTTAGAGGTTTTTACCACAAAAAGTTCTGGTTCTTCTGATGGCGGCTGCTCTTCTGTGGATGATTTTTTAATGGAGTGGACTGTTTCATATAGATGGATGGCCAATTTGTGGTGTTGCGTTACCTGACGATAATATTCTAATGCTTCCTGGCGTCCTGGTTTGGGCGCCAGGCACATGAACGGTACGTCACCAATTTCCAGCCGGTCGGCCGTTGAGAAAAAGGTCATAAAGATGGGGTAATTGAATAGGGAATTGACCAGCGCTCCTTTTTCAATAATGAGATAATCCAATCCTGCTTTTTTCGCTTCTATGCCACAAGTGAGGCCAATCGGGCCAGCACCAACAACGATAATATCTAATGTCTTCACTTTGTTTAATTTATAGGCTTAAGTCCATCCTTTCTATTGGCTTTTTTACTTATCACTAAAAACCTTATTACGGTACTTAGAGCAAAAGCGCAGCCAACAGGTAATCTGCAATTAAAATGGTGATGCAGCTGGTTACCACCGCTTTGGTACTTGCCCGGCCTATCTCCAGGGAACCACCTTTTACATGGAAGCCATAATAGGCAGATATACTACTGATAAGAAAGGCAAAGGTATAGGCCTTGATGAGCGCAAAAACGACATTAAAAGAACTAAAGCCCATGCGCAGACCGCGGTCAAATACATTCGGTGAAATGATCCCTGAGAATTCCCCGGCTACCCGGCCTCCCCAGATGCCTACAATACAGGAAATGATCACCAAAATGGGCATCATTAAAAATGAAGCGGCTATTTTAGGAAATACAAGATAGGCGGAAGAGTTAATCCCCATTATCTCCAGGGCGTCGATCTGTTCAGAAACTCGCATATTCCCTAATTCAGAGGCAATTTTACTGCCGACAACACCTGCTAATACAATGCTTAATACAGTGGGCGATAATTCCAAAAGGATACTGTCCCTGACAATCTGTGCAATAGTTGTCAGCGGAATCAGCGGACTCACTAATTGATATGCCGTCTGGACAGTCGTAACTGCTCCGAGAAATATGGAGATAATCAGCACAATCGGCAAAGCCCCGAACCCAATTTCAAAACATTGAGATACGAATTCTTTCCAGTACATCTTAAAATTCTCAGGCCGGGAAAACATTGTTTTCAGCATGAGCAGGTACTTACCAAATTGTGTCAGAAAGGATGAAAACATAAATTTTGTTTCGCCTGCAATTTACACATTTTTAAGCAATTGGCGGGGAAACCCACTTGGTTTGCCGTCCTTTTAGGATATTACTTGCAAAACAAATGCTTAGAATTCTAAATAGTGCTCTATAATTCTATGAAAAACATAGGATATTGGGTCGGCTGTGGCCAAAGAAGCAAGGCAAGTCTCTAGCATAAAGGCAAAATCATGCTTTCCGTAATTCTTTGCATTTTAAATGGTTAGGCCAAATATTTAGTTTAATTTTGTTGCCCTTCATTTTTTTATGCTCAAACAAGAAGCTTTTAAAACCTGGAAATTATCCACGCCCATTATTTTTGGTGAACTGACCCAGATGTCACTGGGTCTGATCGACTCTGCTATGGTAGGATCGATCAGTTACAAACAGCTGGCGGCCTCAGCTCTTGTTAATAGTGTATTGGTGATTCCATTTGTCTTTGGAATTGGGCTAACCATGTCTATTTCTCAGAAAGTGGCTGCAGCGCATGGGAGAAAAGATGGCCAGCAGGTTTCTCATTATCTGTACAATGGTTTTTGGCTTTGTACTATTGCAGCCGTACTCATCTCGGGCTTGCTGGAATTTGGTAAGGATATTTTGTTTCATCTGGATCAGGATAGAGAAGTAGCAATTCTTTCTGTACCTTATTTAAGGCTGATTGGTTATTCAGTTATACCTACCTTGATGTTTATGGCGGTCAAACAGTTTACAGATGGCCTGGAAAAAACAAAAACAGCCATGATTTTGTCGCTGTTGGCGATGCCTATTAATGTATTTTTAAACTGGCTACTTATATTTGGCAATTGGGGCTTTCCCCGGTTGGAATTGAAAGGAGCGGGGCTTGGAACGCTGATTACCCGCATCATTATTTTAATTGCCATGGTCACTGTGCTTTTTACCCATCCACTGTTCAAACGTTATGTAGCGGTCCGCAGGAATCAGTGGAAACTCAAATGGGCTTCTATAAGAGAGCTATTAAGGATCGGCGTTCCCAGTGGATTGCAGGCCGGTATTGAAACGGGCGCCTTTGCAGTTTCTGGAATAATCGTCGGTACCCTTGGGGCCGTGCAACTGGCTGCCCACCAAATTGCCCTACAATGCGCTTCTTTGACCTTTATGGTGTCGCTTGGATTAGCGCAGGGCTGCTCCATTCGTATAAGCAATGCTTTTGGGCGAAAGAACTGGAAGGAGATTGGTGAGATCGGCAAAAGCACTTTTTATTCAGGTTTATTATATGGGGTGATTTGCGCTTTACTCTTTATTTTATTTCGCAGGCCGCTTTCCCAGATTTTCAATGATGATCCTTCTGTAATCGCACTTTCTTCCATGCTGATGTTCTATGCGGCCGTTTTTCAGATTTCTGATGCAACGCAGGCCATCGGTGTAGGCAGTCTCAGAGGAATCAATGACGTGCGATTACCTACACTGTATATGAGTATTGCTTATTGGATCTTTGGTATCCCGATTGGCTGTCTGTTGACGTTTGTTTTTGGTTTTGGTGTCACGGGTATTTGGATCGGATTTGTACTCGGACTAACTTTTAACTCCCTGTTTTTGAACAAAAGATTCAATAAGATGATCCGCCGGCACCAACCGGCATAGGATGGCATTTTATAATTTCGCTCTCAATAATAGCAGCGTTTAGATAATACCGACTGTATTTTTGCCAGAGATATCGGCAAATAAAGTTGAATTACCTGATCGGTTAGGTCCCGCAAATAATTTTAGCCACCTGGATGCTGCCATAACTTGGTCGTCTTACATATTAATATTTGCTTTTTGCAGATACAATTTCTTTTATGATTTTTTACAGTTCCGTCTGGCAGCTCTTCAATTCAATTGCCTAAATGCTGAACGAATTCCAGGAGAAATACTTGTTTTATTATAATTTTATATGTACCTATGTACCTACAAAGTGTTATCTTAATTGCATCATCAATGGGAATAATATGTTCTGCACCTTCAATTTAATCATTTTCTTATGAAGCCACTTAGCTTTATTCTTTTTTCTTTATTGCTTTTACAATCTATTTCTGCTCTGGCGCAAACTAAACAGCCTGTGGATTACGTAGATCCATTCATCGGGACCTCAAATTCAAGATGGATGCTTTTTCCAGGTGTAACCCAGCCAAACGGGATGGTAAAACTAAGTCCGGATAACCAGGGTGGTGTTTGGCAAGGTGGGTATGAATATTCGATTGGCAGTATACATGGATTCAGCTTTCTGCATGGTTGGACGATGGCTGGCTTATTAACCATGCCAACCAACGGTGACCTGACCTTAAAACCCGGAGCGCCTGACGATCCCTTTAAAGGTGCAGGTGCGGGTTTTCATTCCCGGTTTCGTCACGAAGATGAGCAGGCTAGCCCAGGTTACTACTCGGTATACCTGATGGACCCCCAAATTAAAATAGAACTTGCAGCCACTGACCGGACAGGTTATCAGCGGATCTCTTTTCCGAAGAGTGCCACAAACCGCTTCATGGTGAGTTTAAACCTACCGGCCGAGTATGGTTATGAGCTCAAGGATGCAGTGATTACAAAGGTGAGTCATAGTGAGATTATGGGTCACGTGCAGTGCTATGCAGCAAATTTCAATGCATATACCCTATATTTTGTCATGCAATTCAGCAAGCCTTTTGAACAGTTCAATGGTTGGGTGCAACAGAAACGGGTCAATGACAGTACTCAGGTAAGTGGCAATAGAGATGTAGGGGCTTTTCTCACTTTCCCTTGTTCAAAATCTGAGGAAGTTATCGTGAGAACAGGGATTTCGTTTGTTAGTTTGGAACAGGCAGGGTACAATCTTCAGGTAGAATCTAAAGATTATGGATGGGATTTTGATGCACTTGTTAGGCATTCCCGCGAAAAATGGAACGGGCTTTTATCTTCTATCCGTGTGAAAGGGGGCACATTAGAAGACAAAATTAAATTTTACACAAATTTTTATAGGTGTTTTACCGCTAAGATGAATATGTGTGATGCAAACGGCCAATACAGAGACGCAAATGAGGTTATACAACAGTTACCTGCTGGTAGGAATAAGATGTTAGGTGGTGACGCCTACTGGAATTCTTTTTGGAACCTGAATTTGATTTGGACACTCACCACCCCGGATATTGTAAAGGAGTTGGTAAATACGCAACTGGAGATGTACAAGAAAACGGGTTGGCTATCTAAAGGGCCTGCTGGAATCGAATATTCCGGCATCATGGAAGGTTCTCATGAAATGGCACTGATTACAAGTGCCTATTTGAAAGGAATTATGAAAGAGGACTTAGCTGTAGCTTATAATGCCATGAAAAAAAATGTCACAGTAGAACCACCAGCCGAAGTGGGTGGTGGTCACCCGGGAAATCCATTAATTTCTGAATATGCTAAATTTGGTTATGTTCCGTTTGAAAAGGGAGCCGTTTCTAAAACTTTGGATTATGCTTATGATGACTGGTGTGTAGCACAGCTGGCGAAGTTTATGCATCAGAAGAGGGATTACGAATTTTATAAAAGCCGGTCTGGCAATTGGCGAAACCAATTTGATCCAAAGATTAACTTTATCAGACCCAGAAGTGAAAATGGGGATTTTGAAGAAGATTTTGATCTATTCTCAGTAAAACATCTTGTAGAAGGCAACGCCTGGCAATATTCACTTTATGTTCCTCATGACATTGATGGACTTGTGGCATTTACTGGTAGGGATACGATGCTGGCAAGGCTAACAAGTGGCTTTAAAAAATCAGTAGCTCATAATTTTGCTGCACATGCACTGGACCGCACAGAAGGACAAACTGCCCAGTATTATATTAACCAGGGAAATGAGGTGAATATGCAGGCGGCATATTTGTTTAATTATTTAGGGAGACCTGATTTGACGCAGTATTATACAAGGAAGATACTCAATACATTTTATGACGCCTCACCCTATGGTGGTTGGAACGGTGATGAAGATGAGGGCCAGATGGGTGCGTGGTTTGTCAATAGTGCTTTGGGGCTTTTTGAGATGAATGGGGGTACATCTTCTGACCTAAGAATTGATTTGACAAGCCCGCTTTTTAAGGAAATGGAAATCACTCTGGATCCCAAATATTATGCTGGAAAATCCTTTGTCATCAAGGCCTATAAAAATTCAAAAGAAAATATTTACATCCAGAAAGCGAAGCTCAATGGTAAAATCCTGAAGTCGCCCGTTATAAGTTTCAGGGATATCATAAAAGGCGGGCTTCTTGAGCTTTATATGGGTGCGCGACCCGTTAGAGATTTAAGGTAATTCATACAAGGGGGCAGCGAGTTTGAGAATTGTAAAAATCAAAGACAAACTGTAAACCCGGTCAGGGATTTACAGTTTGTCTTTGATAATAAGTGACCCGCGAATGGTTATTTTAATAAATAGGGCTGAATGTGCTTTTGCCAGATTTTATAGCCGGCAGGCTTAAGATGTAATTGATCAGCTTCGTAAATTGTGGTGATCGCTTTGCCATCTGCATCAAACATATCCTTTGTTATGTCAATGTATGCAGCATTTTTTTGTTTTTTTAGGAACTTCATGACCAGACTATTGGTCTTTTTGACTTTATCCCAGGCGTAGGTTCGACTCGGACTGAATTTGATGGATACAAATCCGATCGTGGTATTTGGTAGATGGTGACGAATATTATTAAAAAGTGTATGAAAACGTTCAAAAACAGTATCTGCCGAAACAGCCCGGTCATAGTCAAAATCATTTTCCCCGCAATAGATAATTACCTGTTTAGGCTGATAGGGATAGATGATTTTATCTGCATAAAAAATGAGGTTGCTTAGTTGTGATCCCCCAAATCCACGGTTTATAATGGTATAACCCGGAAAATATTTATCAACATCTGTCCATTTTCTAAAAGAAGAACTGCCGACAAATAAAATAGCGTCTTTGGGGGGCATTTGTTCCACGTCTTTTTGCACAAATGCGTCTATCTCTTTTTTGAATGAAGCATTACTTTGTGCCTGTACCGACTGGGCGACTAACAGCCAGAGTCCTAAAAACCCTATCATTGTTTTCATCATCTGCATACTGGAAAAATTGAGGATTTTCGCTTCACAATAGAGGCTAAATCCGATTTGTTAAATATATATTGTTATCTGAATAATTATAATTGAACTTCCTGCGACGAACTGATATTAGGGTTAAATTCTTTGACCAGCACCATTGTGCAGTTCTATGTTGCTCGATGCCGGATTTTTCTGATTTAAGCATATTGCGGATATTTGTCGCATGCCACAGCAGATGCTGAATCTGAAAATTTAAATATAGCATTCACAGTATGTACCGTTCCTCCAACCACAAAGCTTCTGTATCCAGTGACAGCATCTCCGCACCATATTTTACCAATAGAGGACGAGCTTTAGACGGATATTTTTTAAATGCTTCCATATTGTCGATATCGTAATAATTGATATAATAGATAGCCATAATATCCAAATTTAAATTTGGTAAGGCTCAAACAAATATACATTTTATACGCGCAGACTGGATAATCTTTAGAATTCCTTAACAAGCAAGTTTTTACCCTGCGATAGATTTTACTGCCCAAGCAATTCTATTTATCTTCGCCCTATGAGCGCAGCTGATCAGGATTTAAATTTACAGGACAACAACCCGCAAAACCCCATAAATACAGCAGGGGACGGCCCCTATGAAGCCGCTCCGTCTCTGGATTTTACACCTGATACCCCCAGCTGGTATGCGGAGATAATCGTTCCGCTTTACCTGCCGCAAAATTACACCTGGGAGATCCCGGCGGAACTTGTGTCTATGGCTGCCCCGGGTATTAGAGCAGAGGTATCCTTAAGGAATAAAAAATATACTGGCATTATAAAAAGATTGTTTCAACAGGCGCCTGAGAGGTTTAAGCCTAAACCTATTCTTAGCCTGCTGGAAGATACTGCGTTAATCACCAAAGAACAGCTCCGATTCTGGAGCTGGATGGCTCAGTATTACTTGTGTTGTGAAGGAGAGGTTATGCAGGCTGCCGTGCCTTCTAACTTTAAATTATCCAGTCAAAGTGTTTTAAGTATAAATGAGGGCTTTGAGGGCCATGAGCTAGAGGATTTTACGGATGAAGAGTACTTAGTTGCAGAAGCATTATCAGTACGCAGGGAACTGCGTTTCTCAGAAATTCAGCAGATTCTGGACGCGAGGCATGTTTACCCTGTTGTCAAAAAGCTGATAGACAAAAGCATTTGTTTTATTTGGGAAGAATTAAAAGAGAAGTATAAAGAGAAAAAAGCAATTTTTATTTCTTTCCATCCGGACTATCAAAGTGATGAGAATCTGGAGCCTTTACTGAATAACTGGACCGGGGCACCCACGCAACTTAAGGTGCTCATGCTATTCAGGCATATGAGTTTCCAAGATGGAGAAGTCCAGCAAAGAGATTTGCTGAATAAAGCGGAAGCGACGCACGCCACTTTAAAAGCACTGATCACAAAAAATATACTCGTCTCTGAATCCCGTTCTATTACGCGTATACCTGCCTTACCGCAAATGATGCAGATAGACTTTGTATTGAGCGCGGCCCAACAGCTTGCACTTGACAAGTTGCGCGTGTCTATGCAGTTTAAATCGGTTAATCTTTTACATGGCGTAACTGCAAGTGGTAAGACACAGATTTACCTGAAACTAATGGAGGAACAGCTCAAGGCCGGCAGGCAAGTACTTTATATGCTCCCGGAAATCGCCTTAACTGCTCAGATTATCCGCCGGTTACAGCATCATTTTGGAGGTCATGTTGCCGTTTATCATTCCAAGTTTAATCCAAATGAACGGGTGGAACTATGGGAGAAAGTGCGCAGCGGTGAAATCAAAATTCTACTGGGAGCTAGATCAGCTTTGTTATTACCTTTTAAAGATTTAGGTTTAATCATCGTAGATGAAGAACATGAATCTTCCTATAAGCAACAGGAACCTGCACCCCGGTACAATGCCCGGGATGCTGCAATCTATTACGCATCACTGTTTAACAATGCGACTGTGCTACTGGGGAGTGCGACGCCTTCCCTGGAATCTTACTATAATTGCCTGACGGGTAAATATGGACTGGTAACACTTGCAGAACGTTATGAGAATGTTGATATGCCCGTTATTGAAATTGAGAATTTGAGTGCGCTGCCAAAGGAATTGCCCAGACCCGTATTGATAGCGCCCGTTATGGAGGAGCGCATAAAGGAAGCCTTGGCAGAACACAAACAGGTCATTCTTTTCCAGAACCGTCGCGGCTATTCGCCGTATCAAGTGTGTAATACTTGTGGCTGGATACCGCAGTGTAAACAATGCGCTGTCTCCCTGACCTTCCATAAAGGCAAAAATAAATTGGTTTGTCACTACTGCGGTACCGAGTATCCTGTTGTCAGCACCTGTATTGCTTGTGGCAGCCACGACTTTCAGCGTAAGAAATTCGGTACGGAACAAATTGAAGAGGCGGTCGCCGGATTGTTCCCAAACGCACGTATATCCAGAATGGATTATGACAGTGTAAAGGGGAAATACAGTCATGATGCCCTGATCAAAATCTTCGAGGACCAGAAAGTAGATATATTAATTGGCACACAGATGGTGGTAAAAGGACTGGATTTTGAGCACGTCAGCCTGGTCGGCATCCTGGATGCCGATGGTTTGCTGAATTTTGCTGATTTTAGGGTAAATGAACGTGCTTTCCAGTTGATGGAACAGGTGAGTGGCCGTGCTGGCCGCAAAGATGGGAAAGGTAAGGTACTGATTCAGGTCTCTAATGTGCATCATCCCGTGCTGGGTTTTGTGCAGGCACATGATTACAACCAGATGTATCAGCAGGAGCTGGGCTACCGGCAGCAATTTAGCTATCCACCTTTTACCCGGCTTATTAAGATCTTATTCAAACATAAGGAAAATCATATCGCACAGGAAGCAGCCCACATAATGGCAGGTGCATTGAAAACGAATAGCCATATTACAGTATTGGGACCAGCCGTTCCTGCCATTGAGCGCATACGGAATCAATATTTGTGGGAAATTCTCATTAAAATCCCGAAGGATGCCGAGATTATGAAATTTTGCCGTCGACAGATCCATCAGCAATTAATGATTTTGGAATCAGACAAAAGATATGCCCGGGTGATTGTTTTACCAGATGTGGATCCAATTTAGAGTAGATCCATCATTTTATTGCCTGTGTGATCTTTTTTGAGCGCAGGTTGATTAGGATAATGGACACCAGGATCAGGAGGATGCCGATCAGCTGTATCCAGGTGATGGTTTCTCCGAGAATAAAATACGCACAGATGGCGGCTGTCGGTAATTCTACCGACCCTAATATACTACTTAAAGCAACACCTGTTTTGGGAATGGCAATAGCAAACAGGAGTGGAGGTAATACCATACCGAAAAAACCCAACAAAAGCCCCCAAAGGCTTATTTCCCGGATAAATGCCCATAAAGCATGCCCCTCTGATAAGTATAACTGGCGAAGTGGGGCAAAGGGCGGAAAAACCACCATGATCATGACACAGACACCCAAAACAATCCATGAGCTTTTTTGTATGGCGGGCAAATAGTTGCCCACATAGCCATTTGAGAGAATAAAAACCGCATAAAAGAATCCAGCAAGCAGACCATACACGATTCCTTCTAATGGTAGGCGATAATCTAAATGAGCATTATTAACAATGCCGGATCCCAATAGGGTGCCAACAAGTATAATTGCCAGGCAACCTAATTGCAGGGCACCGAGTGGCTTTTTAAAAATCAGGCGCTCGAGTAACATGCTGATCCACGTATATTGCATGAGTAGTATGATCGCTATCGATGCTGGTAGTAATTGCACACATTTATAATAACAGATGCTGATGCAACCAGAGGTCATGCCAGTTAAGATGAGGTACATTACTGTTTTTTCCCGATTCTGCGGTGCTTTAGCACTAATGGTCGCTGAAATGGCCTTTGGGCTAGGAGAAAATAATTTGAATATGATGAGTATTGACCAAAGAATTAATGCCCCAAAATAAGCCTGGGCACTGGTGACGTCAGCCAATGAAAATCCATGGCCATAAGCTAGTTTGACGAAGGTGGATAGTATACCGAAACTACACCCGCCCAAAAGAATTAGGAATATATTTTTAAGCATGCTTAAGAAACTTGTACGTAAAAATACGCTATTCCATACTGACGTTAATCAATAGTTTTATGCGAAAAATTCGCTGTTTTGGTAAATTCTTTCAGACAATTTGATCTCGACCTGTGTATTATTGGAGTAAATTATTTAGTTTGTAAAATTACAGATTGTCAAGAAATATCATAATTTTTTTAGACCAATTGCAGTTATCCTTGGCTCGATAAAACCGGTGATTCATAGATCCACCTTATAATATTGAACAGGTATGGAAACTAAAGTTCTTAATCGCTGTCTTTGATGTTCAAAATTATACCGGTTTGTTATTTTATTGCTTAATAATGCTCAATTACCCAAAATCCAGCCTATCGCCATCAGATTACTATTTTATTTAACAGGTGCTTCTCTAAAATTCACCAAATTGTATGCATATTTGTAATTCATAATAAAATAAAAGCACATTTGAACCGGGTTGTCCTTCTTCTACTTTTGTCAATTACCGGCCTATCGGCCGTACATGCTCAAAGATTAATTCGTGGTCATGTATTTGGTGCACGAACCACAACCTCACCCGTGGATTCAATAGAACTCAGAACCTACTCGGGAAGTGTTGCTTATTCAGATCGAGATGGTTTTTATCAGATTAATGGCCAGCCTGAAAAAGATACATTATATGTTTCTTATAAAGGACGGGATATCATGCATTATCCTATATCCATGATCACTAACCCCGAGAAATTTGATATTTATCTTCAGAATCCAGCTTTTTATGACGATAGTTATGCAAATGAGCTGGAAGATGTAAGAGTAATTACCCGTAACTATCAGACAGATTCATTGTCTAATCGTCAATTGTATGGGGATATATTCGATTATACCAAACCGAAGTTCAATCCTTTTCATCCAATTACTTCGGTGGTCAATTTATTTAATCAGCCCTATCTCAACCGTCAGAAACGGTATCAGCAGTTTGCGGTCTCAAATGAGAAGGAAGGATATGTTGATTCAAGATTTACACGTACTTATGTTGCAAGGATTACAGGTATCCAGGATGATGAACTCTTAAGTGAGTTTATGAAAAAATACCGTCCTACCTATGCTCAAGTAAAGGGCATGGTAGAAATTGCACTTGGTCAATACGTGTTGGATTGCTATAAAAAATTCAAATTGGAGAAAGGCATTAAATAATGGTCCCTATGTATTTGAATGCCAATTTCAGACAATGCATTTTCCTGATCTATATATTCCCGTTTTCATTGTAGACATCAAATGCTGGCAGCATTTGTCAAGGCTTAACTTGAGGCAGTCAGAATTGTGATATGTTATTTTCTGAAAAAAGAACACTAACCTTTTTGTTTGCTAGCCATCCTGCCTTAACTTTGCCGCCAAAACAGCGAAGATCAAAAACGGTGTAACCATATTTCTGATTTTACTTATCTCTTGCCAGGTATTCAATAAATTCCTGCTGATGGGCACTTTTTACGCCAATCGGAGCTATGTTGCAGAAAATCTTTGTGTGAACAAAGACAACCCTGCTATGCATTGTAATGGGAAGTGTCAATTGGATAAAAAGTTGCAGGATTCAGACGATAAACAACAACCAAATACCGACAAAAAAATCTCTTTTGAGAGTACTGTGTTCTATTTTCAACCTGTGGCCACATTAGCACAGGCTAGCTTCATTGAAGCGACTACACCGAAAAATGGTGTAATCAAACCGTTCAGCTTGCAAGCATGTTACACAAAACAACTGCATCCACCAGCCTACATTTAGCCTAAAATTCTATTTACTGTGAAGCCTAAGCCAATGGATATTTGGCTTTGGGTAATTGTGCCTCGATTTTCAGATTAGTCTGTTTTTATCCTATTTGAACATTCTTCAAATATTCAGGAGCATCCCTGTATTAGAGAACGTATTGTTTTAGGGAAGAACCAGTAATTAAAATCTGTCAGGATCTACGTGCATTTACCGGTTCCAATCATGCTATTTTCTATATGAAAATAATGCACTGAGTGTATAACGCTATTCGTTATCTCAGAACCTGGAGTTGCCTGATTGTGACCTGAATTCGGGTTGGTACTATGAAATTTTCTTTTAATTTCTGAGTTGGTGGAATTAGTATAGGTAATGTATGTGGTTGTCATGTCAGCATGTTTTGATGAGTTAAAAATCATCAAACAGCCTATCTGCTGCATACGACTTATCCCTTTGTTTCTGATAGCGAGTTTTATCAGACCTGCCTGTGCTTTCTACTTAACTTATAACAGAGAATCGGTTTTTTCTGACGGCCGTTTTGGGCTATTCGGCGAAAAAAGTCAAAGCAACTTTTTCTCTTTTTCCTGTATTCAATGGTGCATAAATCCGTCATTGATTTAGTGTACCGGGAACCTTAAACCTTTGGCAGCATGGCTGCCAAGGGAACAGATTATTGAAACATAGCTAAACGCACAATAATGCATTTTAAAAATTGCTCTTTTATATATTTTATTACGATTTTATTACTGTCGCCATTATTATCTATTAATGCACAAACCATTTCCAAACCCATAGAGGGAAAGGTTATTGATGCCGTAACCCGTATGCCTATCCAGGGTGTGACGATACACGCAACTGCCAAATGCTGTTGCACTGAAGGCATGCAGGCATGCAACTGCGTTTCCGACGTCAATGGTTGCTTTTCATTACAATTTCAATGCAAGACAGAAAACGCAGTGATGGCAATGTCAGGTATGCCAGGAGAGAAGATGCCTTTTAATCCCGATTCTTTGTACCTGACTGCACTAAATTATGAAACAATGGTCATCGCACTTCGTCCGGGTGCCGCGGGGCAGCCAGTAGAAATTGCGCTTATGCCCACAGATAATTTATTGCATCAGGTTATAGTGACGGCCAGCAGGTTTCACCAGGACCGCGCTGATATTCCGGCGGCGATTGGCATCGTAGACAGCCTGACCATTGAAAATACAAAGGCTACACAACTGGATCAGCTGGTCAATAAAGTAGCCGGTGTATTTATGGTAGATCTGGGCAATGAACAACACGAGATGAGCATCCGACAACCGATGACCACACAGAGTCTGTTTTTGTATTTGGAAGACGGTATGCCCATTCGGACTTCCGGGCTCTATAACCACAATGCGCTATTGGAAATGAATATGGCCGCCATGGATCGGATTGAAATTTTAAAAGGCCCTGCATCGGCGCAATACGGTCCCGAGGCGGTAGGCGGAGCCGTCAATATACTGACGACCAACCCTCCTGCTGCCTGGAGTGGTAAAGCGTTGGTTCAGGCAGATAACAATGGCTATAAGAGAACTGATCTGCGTATAGGAAACAGTTTTGGCAAACTAGGCCTGGTTTTGAGCGGCTATTATGCCAACCGGCATGACGGACCGATTGATTACAGTGATTTTCATAAAACTGCCCTTACACTAAAGGCAAATTATAGGTTTTCGCCAAAACTCCACCTGGAGAATAAAGCCACCTATATTAATTATTACGCTGATATGTCGGGCTCGATAGACAGCATACAGTTTGCTAGAAAAGATTTTACCAGTCATTACCGGTTTACCAATAGAAAGGTAACGGCATTGCGTTGGGTTTCGACCCTGAATCAGTCATGGAACGACCATGCGGACTCAAAACTGGCTTTGATGTACAGAAACAATAAGACCGGGCAGAATCCTTCTTATAGAATTAAAGACAGCAAGACAGATCCCAGTTTGGCCACCGGAGAAATCAATCTCAATTCCTTTGAAAGTTTTGTTGGGCTACTCCAGCACCGCCAGCAGTTTAACTGGCTGCAAGGCCAGTTAATTGCCGGACTGAGTGCTGACATTAGTCCGAGCAGTTATCATGCAAATTTCATTAAGATCACTAAAAATACAGCCGGGGACTATGCCGCGTATACTAGTCCCGATTCCTTACTTGCCAAATACACCACAGGTATTAATAATTATGCAGCTTTTCTGCAATGGCAGATGAACCTGTTGCCTAATCTAAAGATCACGCTGGCCGGTCGTTACGACCGGTTTGACTATAATTTCAGTAATGCACTGCCGAGCACAGCAGTTAGTGGTGCACCTTCCGCCGACGTGCATTTTGGTCACTGGACGCCCAAAGTAGGCCTCAGTTACCATCTGCAACGAGTTGGGTTCTATGCTAATTACGCCCAGGGATTTGTACCTCCACAGGTAACACAATTATTTAATAATGTAAAAGTTCCATTTCTAAAGCCACAGGTATTTGATAATTATGAAGTGGGCGGTTGGTTCTCCTTATTAAAAAATAAATTGTATGCAGATTGGAGTCTTTACAACATGGAAGGGAAAGGAGAAATTATCTCCGTTCGCAATGAAGACGGTTCCTTCGAAAACAAAAACGCAGGTAAAACAAGGCACACCGGCTTTGAGTATGGATTTCATTATCAACCGGTTAGTTCTTGGGATTTCCAGCTCAGCGGAACTTTTGCCGAGCATAAATTTTTGGAAGAAACGCAAAATGGAATCGACTTAAGCGAAAATCAAATGAGCACAGCACCTCATATGTTGACCAATGCCTCCTTTACTTATAAACCGGGCTTTTTAAAAGGATTCAGGATCGGTGCAGAATGGCAACAAATGGGTAGCTATTATATGGATGACGCCAATACAGCTAAATACGACGGGTTCCAGGTGGTAAATCTAAGAGCGGGCTATGACTGGCATAAGTGGGGCGTATGGGTTAATGCACTCAATCTGCTGGATAAGTATTATGCGGATATTGCCAGCAAATCTGCCTATGGCTATAGTTATAATCTGGGGAATCCACTCACACTGGTCGTTGGTCTACAATATACATTCTAAAGTTTTTTATCATGCGCAAAAAAGAGTTGTACAAAGTACATCGGCTGCTCAGTTTCATTATAGGTATTCCCGTATTTCTCTGGGCTGTTAGTGGTCTGGTCCATCCACTGATGACTTCTGTCAGGCCCCATATCAATACCCAGGCTGCCCCGCTGGATTCTCTGACGCCCTTAGAAGTGGCGCATTTTCAGTCGCTACGTACTATATGCATGCAACATGGCATCCACCGGTTTTACAAAACCCGGCTAATTAATATAAATAGAAACTGGTACTACCAGGTGCAGACTTCTGCGGATACGATCCCTGTTTATATAAATGCAAATGATGGCATGCTACTGGCAAAAGGTGATCAGGTATATGCTACTATGCTAGCGCGTCATTTTTTAGGAGACAGCGTTGCTATGTCGCTCTCAGATCCTGTGCAGCGATTGACTGGATTTACAAAAGATTACAAGTATGTTAACCGGCTATTGCCCGTCTACCGGGTGGAGTTTAACCGGGAAGACAGTATCGCTATTTATGTCGATACCCAGGAAAGCAGGTTTTCTTTTGCTGAGGATAAGCATCGTAATGGATTTAACCGCTTTTTTGCCTTTTTTCACACTTGGTCCTGGTTGGATAATTATCCCAAAAGCAAGGCCGGCATTATCGCCGGGATATTGTGTCTGGCGCTATTTACCACTGCAATAGGCCTGTATATTGCCTTTACAACAAACGGGAAGAAGAAAAAGGGCCATCGGCTTCTAAAAGCCAGGAGGCTACACCGCATTACAGCACTTGTCGCTGCTTTTTTTGTCGTTTCGTGGGCATTCAGTGGCACCCTGCATGCTCTTGTGAACAGTCTGCCTGAAGCGCGGGGTTTTGTCATTGATTCTGCCAA
Source organism: Arachidicoccus sp. (assembly GCA_035497555.1). GTDB lineage: Bacteria > Bacteroidota > Bacteroidia > Chitinophagales > Chitinophagaceae > Arachidicoccus. The sequence goes on from DATJDF010000224.1 coordinate 18,394, forward strand.
GATGGACATAAATACCCTTCCGGCGGACCTCCATCAGAAAACGCTTTCTTTGGTTGAGGCAGATAATAGGCCAGTACTGGATATGGCGTATTTATCCATTGCTGGCGAACCGGCTTTGCGCGTACAGTATGATCCTGTAAAGCACCAGCCAAAACAGGATCTGATGAAGGAAATGCGTGTAACTGCGCCACGATCTTCTTATATTCGACTTTCAGACTGGACACCTATTACAGATGGCGATAAAAGAGCAGCCATTTACCTTGCCAGAAAGCAACTAAAGGGTGTTGCAGGTGAGGCAAATTGGAAGGCACCAAAGATTTCCTATCTGACTTCATTTAATGAAGTTTATAATTTCTCCGACAAAGTGCTGCCCGTATGGGAGGTAAGCCCGGATGGCACCATAGGCCATACTGTATTTATAGACACACAATCGGGTCGGCTCACCAAAAAGGCAAGCCGGTTGGATCAGGCTGATGCACTCTGTTTTGCCTTTTTCCATAAACACGAGTTTATGGCCTGGGCAGGTAAGAGCGCTAAAGACGCGAGTACGATAATAGGAGTATTGCTAGTGATTACGATGCTGGTATTTGGCTACCGGCTGTTTTATATTTCCCGGCGCAAAAAAAAGTAATATACATCGTTGTTTAAAATTGGATCTACTGCTTCAAAACAGGTTTCCGGGTATATGGAAGCCTGTTTTGATAGTGCGGTAAATGGTATTATCTTAAACTGATTCTGGGGTCGATTACTGTATACAGGATATCAGCCAGGATATTTACAATAACAAAAAAGGCTGCCGTTATTAGTACGCTGCCCATGACGACCGGGAAGTCCAGATTCTCCAGTGCATCAACCGTCGTTTTCCCGATACCCTTCCAGTTAAAAATAAACTCAACAAAAAAGGATCCGGCCAGTAATTCAGCAAACCAACCTGTGATAGCCGTGGCAACCGGATTCAGTGCATTGGGTAGCGCATGTTTCAATACTACTGTTTTCTTAGACAGTCCCTTTGCATAGGCTGTTCTTATATAGTCCTTATCCAGTACATCCAGCATCGCACTTCTTGTCAATTGGGTAATAATAGCAAGTGGCCGGATACCGAGCGTAATGGCGGGTAGCAATAAATTTTGTAATGCCAGGTGCTTGCCGCTAACTACATCGTATTCATAAAGACTTCCGGTCATGTACAGACCAGTAAATTCATGCAATACAAAACCAAATATAAAAGCTATCACAATACCCATAAAAAAAGAAGGAGCTGATATCCCCAATACACTGGTAAAAACAGCAGATGTATCCATCCAAGTATTTTGTTTAACTGCGGAGATCACGCCCAGTATAATCCCGATAATGGTGGCAAAAATCATTGCCGAAAATGCGAGTACCATAGTCCCGGGTAAAGATTCCATCAAGATATCCATTACCGGTCTTTTGCTTTGATAGGAGCGGCGCAGATAGGGGACTTTTAGTCCTATTTTCGTTTCACCGCCAATAAAAAAGCCCTTGAGTTGTTTTTCTTTAATAGTAGCTGGAGACTCAATACTGATGGGGGAAACATCATTTACATATAGGACAAACTGTTTCCATTTTGGCTGGTCCAGTGCCAACTCTTTTCGAACATTGGCGATCGTTGCACTATCACCCGTCTGACCGAGTACCAGCCGGGCTGGATCGCCAAATCCCTGGAATAGAAAGAAAACCACAACGACCACGCCGGCTAATACCAGTATCCCGTAGGCAATTTTTTTTAATATAAATGAGAACATGTGTCTGATTTCTGGTAATGGTTGACTGCCAATTGAGGTAGAATGGTAGATTCACGGACCTATCTGCCAATTCAACAGCCTGCTGGGCCTAAAGTTACCGGAAATTATCAAAAACAGGCAGGTCTATAAGGAAAAATAAATGGGCAATATAAGGCGGCCCAACCAGGATGAGATTTAGGAATAAAAGCGTCTTTGTTTACCACTTTCAAAATCCTTGAAAATAAATGCACCTAAATTATCCAGACTGGCAAAATAGGCTTTGCCATTATTCGATTCGGTAAACTCGGTAATAAATTGTTGTAAATAGGGGTCAGAAGCGATCATAAAAGTCGTAATGTCGATTTTAAGTTTTTTGCATTGAACTGCCAGGTTGATGCACTTGTTGGTGATTTTTCTATCCAAGCCAAAGGCATTTTTATAATATTTCCCCCCAATCTTCAGACAGGTAGGTTTGCCATCTGTGATCATAAATATCTTCTTATTTGAATTCTTTCGCTTACGCAGTATATCCATTGCCAGCTCAAGCCCTGCTACCGTATTGGTGTGAAATGGACCCACTTGTAGGTACGGTAAGTCCTTTATCTCCACTGTCCAGGCATCATTGCCAAAGACCACGATATCCAATGTATCTTTTGGATATTTGGTCGTAATCAGTTCACTTAAAGCCATTGCCACCTTTTTAGCAGGAGTAATCCGGTCCTCACCGTATAAAATCATGGAATGGGATATATCGATCATGAGTACCGTTGAAGTCTGGGCTTTAAAATCCGTTTCACGGATTTGCAAATCATACTCATTCATTGAAAATTCGTCCACGCCGTGATTGATCTGTGCAGCGCGGATACTTTCCGTAAAATCTATTTGTTCCATTTTATCTCCGAACTGATAAGCGCGGATATCAGGGCTGATTTCATCCCCGGCGCCACTTTTTTTTGTACGATGTCCACCGGGTTTTGTTTTTTTAAGTTTATTGAAAATTTCCTCCAGGCTTCTTTGCCTGATTACCTGTTCCGATTTAGCGGTCAATTCATACTTGCCCGTTAGCGGTTCTTCTTTGAGATAACCTTGATCTTTCAGATCCTGAATGAAATCACCCATACCGTAATCTTTATCCGTCAAATCAAACTGCTTGTCCAATTCATTCATCCATTGCAGTGTCTCTGCACCGTCGGCATTCGTATAGGGGAGCAACTGCATAAAAATATCCAGCAATTGTTCGAACTTTGATTTGTCCGGCTGTGGTTCATATTTTGAAAATGCAAATCCTTTCATCGTACTAATTCTAGAAAATCGGGTTAATTAGACGGTAAGTTACAAAGAAAATGACTCAAATTAAATTCCCGGTACGATTGCGGGGTTAAAGAATAAATAAATAACATTCCATAGGCAAAGGGTGGATTTATGGCAACAGCATCCAAATATAACCGCTCTGGTATTCACAGTACAAGGCCAGAAAGCCGGATTGGGTACAGGTATTCGCCTAACAGAAGTTAGGTTGTTCAATTGATAAAACATCTGTAAATTGCCGGGATTTTAAACCATTATTCATCCAAAAATATTAAAAAATGGCAAAGTACAGAGCAGGCGTCTTATATGGTGAAGAATTAGCCGCTTTATTCAGCGATGCTAAGGCAAATAACTTCGCATTACCTGCAGTGAATGTTACAGGTACAGATACCGTTAACGCTGTCTTAGAAACAGCCGCTAAAGTGAATTCTCCCGTGATTATTCAATTTAGTAATGGTGGTGCCCAGTTTTTTGCGGGAAAAGGCATGCCAAATGACCACCTGCAGGCCAATATCAGTGGCGCTATCAGTGGTGCCCTGCATATTCATAATGTTGCTAAGCATTATGGTGTACCAGTAGTTCTCCATACAGACCACGCAGCAAAAAAATGGTTGCCATGGATAGACGGTCTGATTAAGGCTGGCGAACAGTTCAATAAAGAGAAAGGGCAACCATTATTCAGCTCTCATATGCTGGATCTGAGTGAAGAACCCATCGAAGAAAATATTGCGACCTCCGTTGAATTTTTCAAACGTATGCAACCACTAGGAATGTGTCTGGAGATTGAACTAGGTGTCACAGGTGGTGAAGAAGATGGTGTTGATAACTCTCAGGTTGACAACTCCAAATTATATACACAGCCGGAAGAAGTTTTCGACGCCTTTAAAAGTCTCGACAAGGTAGGTGACTTATTTACGATTGCCGCAGCTTTTGGAAATGTCCATGGGGTTTACAAACCTGGAAATGTTGAATTACGCCCGGAAATCCTGAAAAACAGCCAACAATATGTGGCTGAGAAATTAGGCCTGGATAAAGATGCAAAGCCAGTTTCCTTTGTTTTCCATGGCGGAAGTGGTTCTAACAAGGATCAGATTGCCGAGTCACTTGGATACGGTGTTGTTAAAATGAACATTGACACAGATATGCAATGGGCATTTGCTGATGGCGTGTTCAGCTATTACAAAAAGAATGAAGCCTATCTTCAGGGCCAGTTAGGTAACCCTACCGGTGAAGATGCGCCGAATAAAAAATATTACGATCCACGTGTATGGTTACGCAAGGGTGAAGAAACCTTTGTTACACGCCTGGAAGAGGCATTTGGTGATTTAAATTGCCTGGGTAAAAATGCCTAATCCGTTTTTTGGAAGGTCATTTAAAGCCTTGGGCTTCAAAATGCATAATTTGTCAAAAAGTTCAGAGCATCACTGCTTTGAACTTTTTGATTTTTACAATAGTCTTTGGTATTTTTCCGCCAAAGCGGACTATATTTGTTACGAATAGCAATTTATATATATCTATGTCAAAAAAGACCCTTATTATTACCGGTGGTGCCGGCTTTATTGGTTCACATGTTGTGCGCCGATTTGTTAATGAATACCCTGATTATCAGATAATTAATCTGGATAAACTTACTTACGCAGGTAACCTGGCTAATCTGAAAGATATCGAAGACAAAGAAAACTATCGATTTGTCAAAGCAGATATTGTAGATAGTGCACAAATGTTAGCGATTTTTGAGCAGGAAAAGCCGGACGGGATTATTCACCTGGCCGCTGAAAGCCATGTCGATCGTTCCATTGAAAGTCCGCTGGAATTTGTAATGACCAATGTAGTGGGCACGGTTAATCTTCTGAATGCAGCACGTGCAACCTGGAAAGGTGCATACGACAAACATCGCTTTTATCACGTATCTACGGATGAAGTTTATGGAGCCTTGGGTGCGGAAGGCATGTTTACAGAAAATACAGGCTACGATCCTCATAGTCCATATTCAGCTTCTAAAGCCAGTTCAGATCATTTTGTCCGGGCCTATCAGGATACTTACGGGCTAAATACCGTTATTTCTAATTGCAGCAATAATTACGGGGCAAATCATTTCCCCGAAAAGTTGATTCCGCTGGCCATCCATAATATTCAGCATAACTTACCCGTACCTATTTATGGCAAAGGGGAGAATATCAGGGACTGGCTTTGGGTGGAAGATCATGCGAGAGCCATTGATTTGATCTACCATCAGGCAAATCCTGGAGAAACTTTTAATATTGGTGGACATAATGAATGGAAAAATATTGACCTGATACAGCTGCTCTGCAAGATCATGGATGAAAAATTAGGCCGACCTGCCGGCTCCTCCGCACAGTTAATTACTTATGTAACTGACAGGGCAGGACATGATCTCCGCTATGCGATTGATGCAGATAAACTGGAAAAGGAATTGGGCTGGAAACCAAGCCTGCGTTTCGAGGAAGGGCTGGATAAAACAGTAGATTGGTATTTGGCCAATGAATCCTGGTTAAAGGAAGTTACCAGCGGTGATTACCAGAATTATTATGAAAAACAATATGCCAGCAGATAAGCTTTTTTAAGAGGCGTCATCGGGTGCTGGTGAATAACAACAATTGGAATAATGGAAATAAAGGAAACGAATTTAAAAGGATGTTTTACTTTGCAACCTTGGGTCTTCAAAGACGAACGAGGTTATTTTTTTGAAAGCTTTAATCAGAAGGCATTTACGGAGCTTACGGGTAGTCATACTGTTTTTGTGCAGGACAATCAATCCCTCTCCGCTTATGGAACAGTTCGCGGGCTTCATTTTCAGAGTGGTGAACACGCCCAGGCGAAATTGGTTCGGGTAATCGAAGGCCGTGTATTCGATATTGCCGTGGATATGCGTAAAGATTCCACTACCTATGGGCAGTGGTTTGGTACTGAACTTTCTGGAGAAAATAATCTTCAGCTATTTATCCCAAAAGGATTCGCGCATGGATTTTCTGTATTGAGCGATACAGCACTGTTTACCTATAAATGCGATAGCTTTTACCATAAAGCCGCTGAAGGTGGTATTCGTTATGATGACCCTACACTGGCTATAGACTGGCAGATTCCCAGAGATAGAATGATACTTTCTGAAAAGGACTTGTTATTACCATATTTGGATCGTAAATAAGCATCCTGAATAAAAAAGACAGATTATGAAAGGTATTATACTCGCCGGTGGATCTGGCACCCGCTTATATCCCATAACACTCGGCATTAGCAAACAACTGATGCCCATTTATGATAAACCGATGATCTACTACCCGTTATCAGTTCTGATGATGGCCGGTATAAGAGAAATCCTGATTATTACAACAAAAGAGGACCAGGCCGGTTTTATCAGATTGTTAGGTGATGGAGATAAATGGGGCTGTCATTTTGAATATATTATTCAGCAGACACCTAACGGATTGGCACAGGCCTTTGTATTGGGTGCCAACTTTATTGGCCAGGACAAAGTGGCTTTAATTCTGGGCGATAATATCTTTTACGGTAGCGGCCTTGCCCGGCTTTTGCAGGAAAATAGTGATCCTAAGGGTGGGGTTATTTTTGCCTATCAGGTTAGTGACCCTGAACGTTATGGTGTAGTTGAGTTTGATGATAATCTAAATGCCATCTCCATCGAGGAAAAGCCAACTAATCCAAGAAGTAATTTTGCCGTCCCTGGTCTTTATTTTTATGATAATTCCGTGGTAGAAATTGCCCGTAATATACAGCCTTCTGTCAGGGGAGAATACGAGATTACGGATGTAAACCGGATCTATTTAGAAAAGCACCAATTAAAAGTAGGCGTGCTTAGCCGGGGAACAGCCTGGTTGGATACCGGCACACATGATTCGATGATGGAAGCCTCACAGTTCGTGCAGGTAATTGAAAATCGTCAGGGGCTGAAGATCGGCTGTCCCGAAGAAGTGGCCTATAGAATGAATTTTATCAATAAGGAGCAACTGCAGGTAGTAGCAGAACCACTTAAAAAAAGTGGCTATGGTGAATATTTGCTTAAGCTTTAATAGGATTATTATGAACTAAAATAATAACCTGATTCGGTGCAAAACCAAAATATTTGTCACAAATTGTGAAAAAAGAAAAATCAAGGGTAGTCCTTATAGGCTTTGGCCATATCGGCAAACGGCATGCAAAAATCATTCTGGCCAGTGAAATTTTTTCCCTGGAAGCCGTGGTGGATAGTCATCTTTTAGAAATGGTCACCCATCTTCCGGAAAGCATCGCTACTTACAGCCGGCTGGACGATTTTCTAAAGGATGGTCCCAGCGTGCAGATAGCTGTTATCGCAACTCCGAACGGGCTGCATGCAGCCCAAATACAGCGTTGCCTTGATCATGGGTTGGATATCGTCATTGAAAAGCCTATGGCACTCGATAGTCAGGACATTAAATCTCTTTTAAGGCAGGCCTCAGATAAAGGACTACATCTTTTTCCCGTGATCCAAAACAGGTATGCCCAAACGGCAAGATGGCTGAAAAATCTATTAAATTCTGGCGCACTCGGTCATATTTATATCATTCAGGTAAATTGTTTTTGGAACCGGGATGAGCGGTATTACCAACCGGAAAGCTGGCATGGCGATAAAGCCATGGATGGGGGTACGCTCTATACCCAGTTTCTTCATTTTATAGATATGCTTTACTGGCTATTTGGAGATATAAAGGTACTGGATAGGGTCTTTTTTGATTTCAACCACCAATCTCTGTCACATTTTGAAGATACAGGTTTGATTCGGTTCAGTTTTGACCATGGCGCTGCCAAAGGTGCGCTCGGGACCTTACAGTTTACAACCTCTGCTTGGCAACAGAATGCAGAAAGTGCGCTTACATTGATAGCAGAAAAAGGTTCAATTAAGGTTGGGGGACAATATATGGAGCAACTGGAATATGCCCGGACAGCCTTTCTTTCAGATACGGATAAACAATTGTTATCTGAACCGGACCCTTTGGTCAGCCAGCATGGGGCGGCAACAGGAC
>DATJDF010000225.1:0-8546 GCA_035497555.1 Arachidicoccus sp.
TAAACTTGTCAAAGATGGAATTTACAATGTACGATAGAGAACTCAGGCGTCGTTGGGACGTATTTGCCTCGGACCAATATGCAGAGAAGCAAAGACGCAAGGAGATAGATAAGGCACAGAAAGAGGCTGAAGAGGCACAGCGGGAGGCAGAAAAGGCACAGTGCGAAGCAGAAAAGGCGCAATGCGAAGCAGAAAAGGCGCAGTGCGAAGCAGAAAAGGCGCAATGCGAAGCTCAGGAAGTTCTTGAGAAATTGAATGGAGCTATTAAAACTTTTCTCAAAAAGCAGTCATTTAGTGTTTCGGAAATTGCGACATTATTTCAAGTGAGTGAAGCAACAGTTGTAGAATTGCAGAAAGATCAGCAATAGCCCGGTCGAAAATTAATGCGGTGGAATTTAGTATATAAGGCTCCGAAACTTTTTTAAAGATGCCAGTTTTAATCTCGGCAAACGTTTTTTAGCAGAAAATGATTAATAACAGCACGCCGCGTGCCATCTTATAATTGAGATAGGTTGGTTCAAATACATGATCTACACAACGATCTACACTAGTTCAAAACATTGTAATCCCCATTTAGATCAATGCCGATCAGGGGGAGTTTCTTATGCTCCTCAAAGTAATCGTAAACCGGTTTAATGGAAGCGGTAAAATGCTGCAAATCTACATCATTGAACGCGTATTTTGTATAATAAGTCAAACTCTGTTCATTATCAAAACGAATGGGAAATACATGTACCGGAATATAGTTTTGTCCATTTAACCTGGCCGCTGTAGCCATCAGGTACACTTCATCCACCTGATCATTCTGTAAAGGGATACAGCCTACTGAAACGCAGTTGCCATGAATATAAATTCCTCCACCTGGCTTGATTTTATCGCTGAGCATTTTATCGGACTCGTTGGGATAATTTAGTTTTAGAGAAAGGTGGTATTCGCTTCTGGGATTGAATCCCGAGATATAATAAAATCCTTCAGGGACCTGGTAATCTCCTTCAATTCTTTTAGGACCAATTGTCCCGGCCATTACGCAGACTTTATAGGTCTTAAATAGCGTAAAAGGTTCCTGATCACTGTTGCGTGCCCATACTTCCAGCTGGCTGTCATATTTGAAGGACCGGATATAGATTTCCCGGGCAGGCCAGATCAGTCCTTTTTTACTGAATTCCTGACGAAGCTGCGACTCTTTCGCAAGTAATTCCGTTGTAATAGATGCGGAAGAGCCTACCTGCTGTGCTATCGGAGCTTGTGCCCGTAATACAGTAATTATTGAACTGCAGAGCAGTAAAAAGGAGAAAAATTTTTTCATTTTTTAATAATTAAACTTGCTATCACCTATTGCTATAGCATTTTATGCCTGTCCGGGAATGCCTACAACATGTATTGCATCGTTATTGACAGCGGTTCAAATTTAAGCTATTCTAACAGTTGACAAAATCAGTCCGGTGAATTAAGGTTTTATTTACATATTATCTTTGAAGAAGTACTTCTGCCGCTTACTACATAAGCGACAACGTTAAAGGGTTTTAATTTTTTAAAAAATTCAGCACGACAAGACTACATATTCCATTAAATCCTTACCTTTAAAACTAATAAATGTTAGTAATGGATCTGAATAAAAGTAAAAGGGAAGACTGGATGCGTCTTTTGGTGAGTGAAACACGTCAAAAACTGGAAAAAATAAAATTAGGAGGAGGAAAAAAGTCAATAGAGAAACAACATAGCCGAGGCAAATTATCCGCCAGAGAAAGGATCAGCCACCTACTTGACAAGGGTAGCCATTTTACAGAAATTGGCAGTTTTACTGGCTTTGAAATGTACGAACAATATGGTGGCTGCCCCTCAGGTGGTCTTGTCACCGGCATTGGACTCGTGAGTGGGCGGCGCACAGTAATAATCGCCAATGACCAGACGGTCAAGGCTGGTGCCTGGTTTCCGATTACGGCCAAAAAGTTTTTGCGGATGCAGGAAATTGCGATTGAGAATTTCCTGCCGGTTATTTATTTAGTGGACAGTGCCGGCGTATTTCTGCCCCTGCAGGATGAAGTGTTCCCGGACAAAGAACATTTTGGGCGTGCTTTTTATAACAACGCCCGTATGAGCGCTCTCGGCATTACGCAAATTTCTGCGGTACTAGGCGCCTGTGTTGCAGGTGGTGCTTATCTGCCCATTATGAGTGATGAAACACTTATGGTAACAGGAAACGGCAGTATATTCCTTGCCGGGCCTTATTTAGTTAAGGCAGCCATTGGTGAAGAGGTCGATTCAGAGACCCTCGGCGGGGCGACTACGCATACAGAAATCAGTGGTATTGCAGATTATAAGTTCCCGACCGAGAAAGAATGCCTGGATCAAATTCGGCGTATAATTTCTAAAAAAGGCCACCGTCAGAAAGCAGGCTTTGACCGGATAGAGTCTCAACTGCCCAAAACGGCAAATGCTGAACTTTACGGGATCATGAGTGAAAATAATGTGAAGCCCTATGACACAATGGAAATTATTAATGCCCTTGTGGATGGTAGCGCCTTTGACCAGTATAAAGAGGGGTATGGTAAGACGATCATTTGTGGTTATGGAAGAATCGACGGCTGGGCAGTTGGCATTGTGGCCAATCAAAGGTTAATTGTAAAAAGTAAGAAAGGAGAAATGCAGCTCGGTGGTGTCATTTATGGTGACAGCGCAGATAAGGCAGCGCGCTTTATTCTCAATTGCAACCAGAAAAGAATTCCACTGGTCTTCCTGCAGGACGTAACCGGTTTTATGGTAGGGAGCAGAAGTGAACATACCGGCATTACAAAAGATGGTGCAAAACTGGTGCAGGCTGTGGCCAATAGTGTTGTCCCGAAAATTACCGTTATAATAGGGAACAGTTACGGTGCTGGCAATTATGCCATGTGCGGCAAAGCCTATGATCCCAGGTTTATTTATGCCTGGCCCTCCGCCAAGATCGCGGTAATGGGTGGTGAGCAGGCCGCAAAAACCTTGCTTCAGATACAGGTAGCCTCTCAAAAAGCACAGGGAAATGAAGTTACACCCGAAGCGGAAAAGGAGCTGTTTGATAGGACGCTGCAACATTATCTCCAGCAAACTACCCCATATTATGCGGCGGCCCGGTTATGGATAGATGAAATAATTGATCCTGCCAATACCCGTGAACGCATTGCTGAAGGTATTGCAGCGGCCAATGAAAATCCAAACTTCGAGGAATTTAAAATGGGAGTATTCCAGGTCTAATTGCCTTGGTTACCTCCCTAAGAACTGAGGCGGATTCATTTGAGTCTGCCTGTGTTCTTATATTTTTCCGGACGTTATTTCTTTCGTGACCAAATTTCGAAACTGTAATTATAGGGGTTCTTCTCATCTGCCTTATGCGGCTGCTCAGACACCAACTCCCAGTCTTTAGGTCCGATTTCCGGGAAAAATGCATCGGCATCTTCAAACGCTGCATCAATTCGAGTCAGGTAAATTTTATGTGCTTTGGGTAAAAGTAATTTGTAGATCTCAGCCCCACCTATGACCATTAATTCATTGTAATCATGTTCTTTGGCCAGGAAAAGTGCATCTTCATATTTTGGAATTACCAGCGCACCTTCCGCCTTAAATGTCTTGTCCCGCGATAGTACAATATTAAGCCGCCCGGGTAAAGCTTTACTATCCAAAGCCTGAAAGGTCCGTCTGCCCATGAGTATAGGCAGGCCCCAGGTCTGATTTTTGAAGTACTTGAAATCGCTTGGCATATACCAAAGCATCTGGTTATTCTTACCAATAGCCTGGTTATTTGCAACGGCGACAATTAAGGATATATTCATGGTTTGGATAAAAAGGGTTCAAAAATATATTAGTCAATGCCGGGTATATTAAATGGCTACGATTCCTTTGATATGGGGATGTGACTGATAATTTTCCAATGTAAAATCGGTAAACTTAAAATTAAATAAATCCCTGACTTCCGGGTTCAGATGCATGGAAGGCAACGGGAACGGCGTTCGAGTTAATTGGAGGTTCACCTGTTCAAAATGATTTTTATAAATATGTACATCACCAAAACTATGTACAAAGTCACCTGGTTCCAAATCACAAACCTGGGCCATCATTATTGTAAGTAGTGCGTAGGAAGCAATATTAAAGGGAACACCCAAAAATGCGTCTGCACTTCGCTGATACAGCTGGCAGCTAAGTCGCCCATCCGATACATAAAATTGAAACAGGGCATGGCAGGGGCTCAGGGCCATTTTTGGTAAATCCGCTACATTCCAGGCATTGACAATAATGCGTCGGCTGTCAGGATTTGTCTTAATGAGCCGGATCGCTTCCGCAAGCTGATCATAGCTTTTGCCATCTGCTCCTTCCCAACTGCGCCATTGTTTACCATAGACAGGGCCCAAATCGCCATGTTCATCTGCCCATTCGTTCCATATGGAGACATTATTCTCCTTTAGATACCCGATATTGGTATCCCCTTTTAAAAACCAGAGGAGCTCATAAATAATGCTTTTAAGGTGCAACTTTTTGGTGGTGACCATTGGAAAACCTGCCTGAAGATCAAACCGCATCTGATACCCAAATACACTCCTGGTACCGGTACCGGTACGGTCCTCTTTATCGCTTCCCTTTTCCATTATATGCCGGAGCAAATCCTGATATTGTTGCATGGTGTCTTCCTGATTTTTTCATGATGAATTAACCTGTATTAACTATTGCGACCTGCACCTTTGCATCTCGGAGTGCACCTGTCTTAATATAGCCAAAAATACAAAGAACAAAGCAGATTGCCCTGCGTTTGTTACGGTTTACTTTTAGCTAGTTGATTGAATAAACTGAGTTTTAACGATTAACTTTCTTCATCATAATACAATTTATAATAATGTTTTCCAGTTGTATCATCAAAGCCTTTTTCTAGTAAATCCCTTCGACCATGAATATATACATGAAAGTTCTTATCCAGTTTCAGGACATTTTTGAAGGCTTTTGCCTGTTTTTTTACTGCCGACAGGTGAATATCAAAGGACTCGTCAATGGTAAAATTCTTTGAATGTTCATAATTTTCCTTATAGGCCATAAAACTGTCGATTACTTCTTCATGAACAATCACCTCCTTTGTAAACCCTTCCAAATCAAATTGTTCATTGGTTTTAAAATAATCGATGGACCTGTTCATCAGTTCCAGCTGATCACTTTTCGCGACTTCAAATTTATCAGGATACTCCTGTGTAAAAAACTGTTTGCAACAGCCTAAATACTGGTCCGTTTTGTGGTAATTATCGCTATAAGAAGCCACCTGGAGAAAATCATCTATCCAGTACCGAGTGTCATTTTGCTTGTTTGTTACATCTACTACACAGACGACATAACCCTCTTCCTTATTACGTCGGAAAACAACGCAACCTTTATCCAGTTTATTTATATTTATGCCTTCCTCCGAGGCCACTTCAAGATTTTCCCCATGTGGAAAGACTTTTAAAAAGGACTGCTTACTTTCGCTTTTAAAAATGCCTACTGCCTGTATAAATTCATTGTCAAAGGGCACATCCTCAAAGTAGGCAACATAGAGTTCACCTTCTTTGACTTTTACATGGGTACTTTTTGAATATAAAAACTGTGCAATAAGTGCCGAATGAGCGGTAAAATGCTTTTGGTCTTCAAATAGGCGGGTAACGTATTGATAGACTTCATTGAGTTCCAGCTCGCTGATATGCGTAAAATGGTAGCGCTCATTTTCATTGAGACTACCTAAAAAATAACGGATCAGCATTCCCCTTACTAATTCATCATTTAGGGTAAGTGCTTCGGCCGATAACTTCAATTCCTCTCCTCTTGTCGGATTGCCCACCTGATGGACAATGACCCCGCCCAATTTTACATTTTCTATTCCAGTCATGGCGGCGAAGATATTGCATAATTAGAAAAGGGAACAACCCATTTAGATTTTAGATTGTTCCGTTTTCCTATTTTAATAAAACGACTAACAATTTACACCTAAGACTTAAGTCGCTTCCATTTTGAGTTTTACCTATTTTAACTGCTGTTTCAGATAATCAACTTCCTGCTTCTGCACCGCTGCATCTTTCACTCCCTGCTGGCCAGCGGATTTAATCTGAATGAGCGCATTAAATCCCTGATTTATTCTTTCTTTATAAGGAGGATAGGACGCTCCAAACTTATCCCGCAAATCGACGAGCACATCCGTCATTTTTTTAAAATGGTCTAATTCCTGCAGATTCCCTAAATATTGAAGCATATCAAATGCGCCTACTGCTTTTTCCTGACCGTCGGGTAAAGCTGTAAAATCGCCGTATATTTTATCGAAATCAGCATCCGTTTTGGTCAAAATGGTTAATTTCTGGATGACACCCGCCAGTCGGCCTTTTGCATCTCTCCCTAATTCAGGTAAAAGCTGCATGGCCTTGGCACGGTCGATCCCTGCTAAGCCCTGTAAGGAAGCACCCGCTACGGAATAGGAAGAGTCATGCACCCCAGCTTCGAAAATAGGCAGGAAGGAAGAATCCCTTGTAATGCCAAGTACATCAATGGCGGCTGCCCGAACCAAGCGATTAGAATCCTTCTGTGCGATCCCGGCAATTGTCACAAAATCTCCGGGAGCGTAAGCTGCCGGATCGGTCTGTTCAAGTATATCTTTACGAATCCCAAAATAAGCATCTTTTAGAGCGTCTACAAGGAAATCTTTGGCTCCGGGTTCCTTTAGATGATCACTGGCATAATCAATTGCTTCTTTACGGTCCACGTAATTACCGCCTAATTTGTATTGCTGTATAAACGCAGTAAGCGTTTTATGATCTTTCTTTTCTGCCAGCAGAATTTTATCCCCATCTACATTCACCAAATCCGGTTTACCCGTTACGGCAAAACTAAAGAGCTGCCGCTGATGGCGCATCCAGACGCTATGCCTTGTCTTTTTACCGTTCAGATAAATATCTATATCAATCGGTAACTGGAATACGTTGCCGGTTTTCTGTTGTTGTTCTATCGCCACGATCATTTTATGACCGGTAGAATCATACACATAGCTGATATCCAGTATTGGGTGACCTGCACCAAAATACCATTGATTCCAGAACCAGTTCAGATCCTGACCAGTCACTTTCTCAAATGCCAGTCTTAGCTGATGGGCTTCACCTGTTCCAAACTTATGTGCATTCAGGTAAATATTCAGTGATTTAAAGAATGCTTTGTCTCCTACATAATGACGCAGCATGTTCAGGACTCTTCCGCCCTTGTTATAGCTCACCGCATCAAACATATCTTCTTTGTCCTTATAAAAGAACCGAACCAGGTCTTTCTCTTCGCTTCCACTACCTAAATAGCCCTGCATTTCATTATAACCTTGAGCATCACCGGCATCTTTTCCATACTTATAGGTATCCCAGAGCTGTTCGCTGTAATTGGCAAAGCTTTCATTCACAGTCAGGTTACTCCAGCTTTCCGCTGTAACCAGGTCACCGAACCAGTGATGGAATAATTCATGGGCAATTACTCCCTCCCATTTATTGCCATCCGTCAATTGCCTTGCATTTTGCTGGGCAGATTCCTGATGCAAGGTAGCAGTTACATTTTCCATTGCACCGCTCACATAATCACGACCAACAATCTGATCGTATTTGGGCCATACGTATTCAAAATCCAGTATTTTAGAAAAGAAAGCGATCATTTCCGGGGTATGACCAAATATTTTCCGGGCAACCGGTGCATAATCATGTTCCACATAATATTCTACCGGTTTCCCTTTATAAGAATCTTTTATAATGGCATAATCTCCAACCCCCATAAATACTAAATAAGGTGCGATAGGTTGGTCCAGTTTCCAGGAGTCGGTACGGGTACGATCGCCGTTCTTCTTCTGGCTGGAAAGTAACCCATTTGAAAGGGTGACATACTTATCTGGCACCCGCATTGCAATTTCAATGGTCGTTTTCTGATCGGGTTTGTCAATCGTGGGAAACCATGCACTATTGCTTTCTGTTTCCCCCTGCGTCCAGATCTGAATGGGCTTATCTTTTACAGTTCCTTTGGGGTTAATAAAATACAAACCTTTGTCATCCGTAATAGCAGCACTGCCATGAGTCCTTCTTTCATCAGGCTTGGCAGTATAATCAATAAAGATCACATATTTATCTCCTTGCTGAAAGGTTTTATTCAGCTGGATATGGAGTTGAAGGCTATCTTCATATTGATATTTTAGAGGGATCTCCCGAGCTCCTGACACCAACATTACTTTATTGATATTCATGCCCTTGGCATCGAGCGTCAGTGAATCTGTGGCATAAAAATGCGGTTGCAGGGTTATCCAGGCTTTACCATACAGATAACTTTTCGAATAATCGAACCTGACCTCCAATTTTGTATGCACGATATCATTGATTTTAGGAGCAGAGGCGCGGTACTCCTGCTTCCAGGAGGAATCCTTTTTTTGCGCATGGAGCTGCACCTGAAAAAGCCCAATTGCGAATAATGCCAATAGCAAGTTTCTCATCTGTTACTACATTTTGTTAGGCGGTAAAAATAATGATATTACCGAAGATTATGCTTAAATT
>DATJDF010000226.1:0-11232 GCA_035497555.1 Arachidicoccus sp.
CAATATCGGCTCGCCACTGAATTCCTGCCAGCAGGAAGACAGAAAGAAAGGTTCGATGGGTATTGCCGGTTGTCCCTTACTGGATTCCGCGGGCGGCATCTGGCAATTTAAGGCCGATCAGCTCAACCAAAGCTACGGGCAAGGCCTGCGTTATGCAACCGGGCTTCGCAACGTTGTGGGGCTGGACTGGAATCAGACAAATAATACTTTATTTGTCATGCAGCATGGCCGGGACCAACTTCATGACCTGTTCCCTGAGTATTATGATGAAAAGACTTCGTCCCTTGTACCGGCAGAATGCATGTATATGCTGCACAAAGGCGATAACGCCGGCTTCCCTTATATCTATTATGATCAATTCAAAAAGGCGCAGATGCTGGCCCCTGAATATGGTGGTGATGGCAAAAAGGAAGTAACCGGCAAATATATTGACCCGGTGGTGGCCTTCCCCGGCCATATGGCACCCAATGGTTTATTATTCTATACCGGAAGTCAATTCCCACAGAAATACAGAAACGGTGCTTTTGTCGCTTTCCATGGATCCTGGAACAGGACACCGGAAAAGCAGGGTGGATACATGGTCGCCTTTGTTCCTTTCAAGAACGGTAAACCATCCGGCCCCTGGGAAGTGTTTGCAGATAATTTTGCCGGCACTGATGATATTCTTTCACCCCGGCAGGCAAAATACCGCCCATGCGGTCTTGCACAGGGCCCCGACGGCTCTCTTTATGTTACGGATGACGTAAAGGGTAGAATTTATAAAATTGTTTATCAACCTTAAAAAACGAGCATAAAGATTTCTATGAAAAAAATATGCATTGCAGGTGCACCGATTATAATCATTGCGCTGGCTTTATTTTCACCGGCACGTTCCAGTAACATCATTAAAAATATCCATGCAACCCATAGCAGCGTGAACACTGTGATGCCGACAGATTCTGCAAGCGCTGTATTACGCGGTAAAACAGTTTATAAAACTTATTGTCTGAGCTGTCATCAGTTTGACGCAGGTGGCGTTGAGAACCTGAATCCACCACTGATAAAGACGCCCTTTGTGCTGGGCAACAAGGCCAGGTTTATTCAGATTATTTTAAAGGGTTTTGACAAGAGAGTGGAAATTGATGGGGAACAGTATTCCAATAATATGCCTCCACTTAATTTTTTGACAAATCAGCAGATTGCAGATGTGCTGACTTATGTGAGAAATGATTTTGGGAATAAAGCCACTGCAGTCCGGGCTTCGGAGGTGCAACTGGTCAGGGAACGTCTTGCTAAGTAGTGCCCTGTTTCCATCTAGAGGGGAAATGACAGATTACAGGAAGTAGTATACAAGTTTACATATACCGGGTAGCATGCGATCAAGGAAGCTGCCTTGGAATATCATTTTTGGCTAAAACCCGGTATGCAAACGTTTTCGTAAATGATCATATATGGAGACAGATTATTTAGCATAAGCTGTCTTATAAGTCTAAAACAGTAACTTTTAGTCAACCGCAAACATGTAAACGTTTGCGTAGATGTCATCCGCATGCATAAAATCAACGGTTAATAATAAAGGAATCTTTCAGTAGGGTTATAAATCAATAGCAGTCCATTCATAACAAAATTCTCACTTCAAAATCTCAGATAATGATACAATCTTCCGGGATCATTAAACAGCCCGCCCACCGTATAATGAAGCGGTCCAGGCAGCAAAAACGCTTTCGGGCGACCGGGCTTCTTGTCTGCCTTTTATTACTGTTTTCTTTGGCTGATGCACAGATTAAAATAGCAGGAACGGTGACAGGCAGTAATAGTGAACCAGTTGCCGGTGCATCTATTGCCCAGAAGGGTAGTAGTGTTGGTACGGTTACTGACACAAATGGCCGGTTTGAACTCTCGGTGCCCAAAGGGAGTGTACTGACAGCTACTTATGTCGGCTACCTGCCGCAAGATATACAGGTGGGAACAGAAGACAAAACGGATTATATGATTCATTTACGCGTTGATAAAAACGAGTTAGATGAAATTGTGGTTGTTGGTTATGGTACCCGTAAAAAATCGGATGTTACCGGTGCGATTACAACCATTAATGAACAGTCTATTAAAGATGTCCCTGCCTCTAATCTGGCAGCCGCCCTTCAGGGTCAGGGTGCAGGAATCGATATTCAACGCGGTGGCAGCAATAGCAAACCCGGGTCGACACCGTCCATCCTTATTCGGGGCGCCAGGTCGCTGGGTGCTTCGAATTCACCGCTGATTGTTGTTGATGGAATCCCATTTAATGGAAGCATCAATGACCTGAACCAGGATGACGTTGCCAGTGTGGATATCCTCAAAGATGCTTCAGCCACCGCCATTTATGGATCCCGTGGTGCCAATGGTGTCATTTTGATTTCTACTAAAAGGGGACGCGTTCAGGATGCCGTAGTCACCTACAGTGGATACGCTGGTCGGACGACGATCACACGCTCATTCCCGGTGATGAATGCCAGCCAGTTCGCACTGCTGAAAAAGTGGGCTAATATTAATGCCTACCCTGGAAAATATACAGGGCTCGATGATCCTGATTTCTTAACCAATGGGGTCTTCGACCCGGCGGAGGTAGAAGGCATCAAAACCGGCAGGAGCACCGATTGGCAAAACTTGCTTTATAAGCACGGACTATTGACAGATCACCAGGTGGGTGTAACAGGGGGTACCGAGAAAACACAGTACGCCGCCTCGCTGGGCTATTTTAATCAAACCGGAATATATCCCGGCCAGGGGTTTCAGCGGTTTACCGTTAAATTAAGTCTGGATCAGCAATTAGGGCGTAATATTAAAGTAGGCCTTAGTTCACTCAATACTTTTACCATCAGGGACGGGGAAAATGCCAATCCGATGGGGCAGGCGCTCAGAGCCAGCCCACTGGCTTCTCCATTTGACAGTACGGGCGCTATTGTCAATAATTTTGTGCCCGGTAGTGCAGCGCAGGTATGGAACCCGCTGGCAGATTTTATTGACGGACAGATTGTTGAAGTCAGAAAACGTTTTGGCACATTTACCACTTTATATTTTGAAGCGCAGCTGGCAGATGGATTAAAATACCGGATGAATGCGGGTGCAGAAATCAGAAGCGATATTTATGGCCGGTTCTCTGGCAGCAACACCACCGTCAATATGGGTGGCGCTTCAAAATCTGTTAACAGCACCGGTTTTGGGACAGACTACACCCTGGATAATATCCTTACCTACGACAAGACATTTGGCTCCCATACCATCAATTTTACAGGTCTGTTTGGCTTCCAGGAATCAAACAACCAGTCAAATTCCTTTGATAATACTGATATCTCGGCGGATTACCTCGCCTATTTTAATCCCGCTTATGGTGCCAATCTTACAGGGTCAGGTAGTTACAGTAAATGGGATATTCTATCTTATATGGGCCGACTCAATTACAGTTTTAAGGATAAATACTTACTGACACTGACCATGCGTTCAGATGGCTCCTCCAGGCTGGCACCCGGCAATAAATACCATGTGTTTCCCGGTGTGGCGGCAGGCTGGAATATTACCAAAGAGCCTTTCTGGAATCCTGATGGTTTTATCAGCAATCTTAAGCTGAGGGCTTCTTATGCCACTGTTGGCAATACGGCGATCAGTCCCTACCAGACACTGGGTGGTCTAAGTTCGCTGCCTTATAATTTTGGATCAGACAATGTAACAGGTGCTTTCCCAACCAGCGTACCTAACCCGGACCTCACCTGGGAGTATACCTCCACCGCTAATATAGGACTGGACTTCGCCATGTTGCAGAACCGCATCTCCGGCTCGCTGGAAGTCTATAAAGAATTTACCAATTCACTGTTACTTCCCGAAACACTTCCGCCTACTTCTGGTATTCCTAATGCTGTTTTGACCAATATCGGCAAAACCCAGAATAAAGGTATCGAACTACAAATCAGTTCTGTCAATGTCAAGAGCAGCAATCCGATGGGTTTTTCCTGGAGTACGGACCTCAACTTGTCGATCAACCGTGGACGGGTTGTGCAACTGGCTGCCGGCATCACATCAGATGTCAGTAACGGCTGGTTTGTAGGCCATCCTATAGATGTGTTTTATGATTATAAAAAACTGGGCATCTGGCAGAATACGCCGGGTGATTCTGCCCTGGCCAGGAGCCTTGGATTGACGCTTAACGGCACTTCTTCCGTCATTGGGACGATCAAAGTCGGTGATATCGGCGGTCCGGATGGAAAACCGGATGGTAAGATAGACGCCACTTATGACCGGATGATTATTGGCACTTCTCAACCTAAATGGCAGGGCGGTATGACCAACCGGTTTGGTTTTAAGGGTTTTGATCTGACCGTGGTTGCCTTTGCCAGAATGGGCAATATGATGTACAGCGGTCTGGAAGGCGGCGGTTTTGTCAATACCTACCAGGGCACTTATAATAACTTAGTACAGGATTTCTGGACACCGGAAAATCATCAGCAGCAATTCCCGAAAGCCAATGCAGGGTCGACCAATCCCGCTTACCATTCTCTGCTGGGTTATTTTGACGGCAGTTTTATCAAAATCAGAAGCCTGAGTCTAGGCTATAACCTTTCGCCTGCGACGGTTCAGAAATTGGGACTGCGGTCCCTGCGGTTCTATGCCACCGCTTCTGACCCATTCATCTTATTCTCTCCTTATCGGAGAGCAGGAGGTATTGATCCGGAAGGCGCAGGCAATCTTGGTACAGATACACCATCTGTCTGGTCCATGCTGTTCGGTATAAACGTTTCGTTTTAATGCTATTAAAAAATCGATCGGTAATTCAATTCTAAAGAAATTTAAAACGGTAAATCATGCATAAGCTATTTTTCAAAGTGATGCTGACCAGCCTGAGTCTCTGGCTCTGTGCGGGATGCAGCAAAGTATTGACAGAGGAACCTAAATCCCTGCTGGTACCCAGCTTTTTTTCTACCAGCCAGGGACTGCAACAGGGGCTCTACGCTGCCTATGGTGGTATGCGAAATTTCTGGGGAAGTCAGGATCTGTTTACAATGACCGATATCGGAACAGATGACTTTACCAGAGGTGTAGATGGTAATAGCGATATTAATTTATATACCAGTAATTACACACCGACTACCGGTGTCCTGAAATCAGTCTGGAAAAATGCTTATACCTTTATCAATACCTGTAATGGGGTTATTGACAACGCGGATAAGACGGATCTCCCGGCAGATCAGAAGGCGCGGATCAAGGCGGAGGCTAAATTTCTCAGAGCAAATTATTATTTTATTCTCGTACAGTTTTATGGCGATCTGACAATTAATGAACATTTCCAGGCAACCGCGACAACGGCTGCTGTCAGAAGTTCTGTCGACAGTGTCTATGCCCTCATCATAAAAGACTTAAAGGAAGCGATTGTTGATCTGCCTGCCGCACCCACCAGTACCGGTGTCATGCCGGGGCAGGCAACCGCTATTGCCGCGCAGCATATACTGGCTAAGGTCTACCTGACCCGTGGATATTCCAAAGCAAAGAAGAGCGATGATTTTCAAAATGCACTGACCATGGCAAAAACAGTCATTGAAAACAGTAAAGGCCTCGGTCTTGGACTATTACCGGATTTCGGGGATGTTTTTAAAGAAGGTAATGAAGCGAATGCAGAGGTGTTGTGGTCGGTACAGCATACGGCTAATATAGCCTATAACGGCCCGAATAACAGTGGCACAAAAAACTTCAGTGCAGACAATGTAATGAACCATATGTTTGTTCCCCAATATGAAAAACAGCCGGGGATGATCAGAAGCAAGGATTACGGGCGGCCTTATATCCGCTGCGTACCCACCCACTGGCTTACCGATACTGTTTTCGCAGAAAGACAAAAAGACAGCCGTTACAACAAGACCTTCCAGACCGTTTGGTATGGCAACGACCCCAATCCTAAGGATTATCCGGTCTGGCCAAGTCCACTACCTGCCGGTGCGCCAGCGGGTGCGGTTTCCGGACAGCCAAAATTTGCTTTTGGAGATACCGCTATTTACATGCCTGGTTATGATGTCAGTGACGCACAGATTAAAGCTTCAAAGTACCTGTTGATCCCACCCAGAAAATATGCGAACAATTTGTCTCCGGCAATGTTCAAATATTTTGACACCCAGCGAGCTGGCTTGAATGACCCTTCCATCCGGCCGACGATTGCTTTCAGGTTAGCGGAAACTTACCTGCTGGCAGCTGAGGCCGCATTCCAACTTGGACAGCCACAGGTGGCTGCGGACTATATAAATAAAGTGCGGGAGCGTGCAGCTGCGGCTGGCACCGCGGTGCAGGATATGGATATTACTTCATCGCAGGTCAATATTGATTTCATTCTTGATGAAAGGGCGCGTGAGCTCTGTGGGGAGATGACCCGCTGGTGGGACCTCGTGCGTACAGGAAAATTACTGGAGCGCGTCAGGCTTCATAATCCGGATGCGGGTCCTAATATCCAGCCAAAGCATATACTGAGACCCATACCCCAGGATCAGATAGATGCGACCACCACCGGGACGCCTTATCCACAGAACCCCGGCTGGCAATAGTACAGATTGACTAGAAATGACTTTGGCCTGTAATATTTTATCTGTAATTTTAGAAAGGCAGGCAGTTATTGAAGTAAAATTATAAAAAAAAGGTTTTTAAGATGGCTATTAGACCTCGAACCATATAAGCGAAACAGCTCTTTCGCCCTATTTCTTCATTCAAAAAAAAAGAGACCCGGCCCGGTCTCCCGCTGGACAAAGCTTCCCTTATCCAGGTTTCCAGGGGCCAGATGATTATGCATAAAATAAAACTACCTTTCGGACAGGTGAAAACTTCACTGTTACTGCTTTGCCTTTTACTCGCCGGATTGTTATACGGCCCGGGTGTCAATGCCCAGTCTGGAAAAGTCTTTTATAATGTCCGTGATTACGGTGCCAAAGGCGATAGCGTTACTATCGACGGGCCAGCCATTAATGCGGCTATCCAGGCCGCAGCTGACAAAGGCGGCGGCACTGTATATTTTCCACCGGGTATCTATGCCACTTACAGTGTAAGACTTCAGAGTAATATCAGTCTATATCTGGATCAGGGTGCCATCTTACTCGGTGCAAAAGAAAAAGACGGCACCGGTTACGATGACCCCGAACCTAAGACTTCCTATGACGCTTATCAGGATTTTGGCCATAATCATTGGAAGAACAGTCTTATTTGGGGCATAGACCTCCATGATATTTCCATTACAGGGCAGGGCATGATCTGGGGAAAAGGTTTGTCACGCAGTACCAAGCAACCCAAAGGTGGTGGTAATAAAGCCATCGGCCTGAAAAACTGTTTTAATGTCAATATATCCGATATTTCCATTTTACACGGAGGCCATTTTGCGCTACTGGCTACCGGTGTGGACAACCTCACACTCCACAATTTGAAAGTGGATACCGATCGGGACGGATTTGATATTGATTGTTGTAAAAATGTGCGGGTTTCTGACTGCACTGTGAATTCTCCGTTTGACGACGGCATCTGCCTTAAAAGCTCTTTTGCCTTGGGTTATGCCAAAGCGACGGAGAATGTGACGATTACCAATTGTCAGGTAAGCGGATACGATCTGGGCACGCTGATGGACGGCTCGTTCAAGCGGACATACACTAAGTATTCAGATAAGACGACAACCGGCAGAATAAAAATGGGTACCGAAAGTAATGGCGGGTTTAAAAATATTACGATTTCTAATTGTGTTTTTGACTACAGCCGGGGTCTGGCCCTGGAATCAGTAGATGGCGGTTCCATAGAAGATGTGACGATTACCAATATCACGATGCGCGATATTGTCAACGCGCCGATTTTTATCCGTTTAGGTGCCCGCCAGCGTGGACCTGATACCATTCCAATTGGTGTTGTTAAACGCGTGATCATCAGTAACCTTGTTGCCTACAATGTGGATCCGCGTCACGGCGCTATTATCAGTGGGATAGAAGGGCACCCGATTGAGGATCTGCAACTCAGCAATATTCGACTGTATTATAAAGGCGGGGGCATTAAAGATTCTATGAACCGGTCCGTACCGGAATACACAAAAGATTATCCTGAACCCTACCGGTGGCAGACCATGCCGGCCTACGGCTTTTTTATCCGCCATGTCCATAACCTGAAAATGCATGACGTCCAGACGAGTTTTATGCAACCTGAGGGTCGCCCTCCCTTCGTATTTGATGATGTCAAAGGAGCCATCCTTTATGATATCCAGTCTGAGAAAGCGGATGGAACTCCATGGGCGACACTTAAAAATGTACAGAATTTGGATTTATTCCATGTCCAGGGTGTGAAGGACGGGTCTGACCAGGATTTTAAATCCGGAACATTGTAAACTATTTAAGGTAAATAAGATCAACAGGTTCTGATAAAAACTGATTCTAAAGAAAGATAGCTGCATGTTACAACATGCAAATAATAGATTTTTTTCCTTACCTTTTTGGACTAACAAATGATAATAAGCATTATATTGCATGTTGTTTTCTTCCAATCTAAATCTGTAAAACTATGAAAGCTCAACAATTAAAAGTTGCCACCAGTGCAGACAGGTCCTTTAGTGTGCGCAGGGACCAGGTACCTTATGTAAACAACCGTTGGCATTATCATAGTGAAGTTGAACTTATTCATTTCCGGTATGGGGAAGGGATGCAATTTGTGGGAGATAGTATGATGCGGTTCACTGCCGGGGATGTTGTACTCATCGGATCTAATCTACCGCATTACTGGCGTTTTGACGAGGTCTATTTCGATGAGAAAGCAATGATGGATAGTCAAACGGCGGCCGGATTTAAAGCCGATGTCACCGTTACACATTTTAAAGATAATTTCTGGGGACCTGCTTTTTTGGATCTTCCGGAAAATACAAATATTAAAAGCCTGCTCACAAAAGCAAAAAGAGGTATTAAAGTAGGTGGCGTTGCACGACATAAGGTGGCTCAATTACTCAGCCAGTTAACCCAGGCTGACGGGACTTTCAGGATACTCTTGCTCATTGAAGCTTTATCAGAAATCGCAGATTGCGGAGAACTGGAGGCCTTGTCATCACTAGGTTTTGATCCGCAGGTGCTGGAAGCGGACAATGAAAGAGTCAATGCCGTTTGCACCTATACGCAAAATAACCTGCACCGCAGGATTTTGCTCAAAGAGATTGCAGAAGTGGCTAATATTAGCGAACATGCATTCTGCAGGTTCTTTAAATCCCAGACAGGTAAGACTTACACCCAGTATCTGATTGAACTCCGGGTGGGCTATGCCTGCCGGCTATTGATTGAGAACCGGCTGGAATTAAGACAGTTATGCTACGAAAGTGGTTTCAGTAACCTGGCCAGTTTCCGGAAATATTTTACGATGATTACCGGCAAGAGCCCTGCAAATTATCAGCAGGAATTTACTATGGATTAATTTTAGAAAAATTAATGATTTTCCGTTTTTAATGTGCATGGAGCTGTGCTTTGGGCACTACTATGCGCAGGTTATATAATTGAATCGTTTTACACTTTAAAAAATCATCACTATTATGAAACAAATATTATTGTCACTCGCCTTACTGCTTGGACTCAGTGCATTTGGCCAACAAGCCCAGGGAGAACATAAGGTCACTAAATTGTGGGAGACAGATACCGTAATAAAAACGCCGGAATCAGTACTTCCGGATTATAAAAATCAACAGCTCTATGTCTCCTTAATAGATGGGGGCGGCTGGGATGCAGATGGTAAGGGTGGTGTCGGCATACTTTCCATGGACGGAAAAATTAAATCGCAGGATTTTGTCACCGGACTTGATGCACCTAAAGGACTGGGCAGATTGAAGCAGTCACTTTATGCTGCAGACATGAATGTGGTAGTCGTTATCAATTTAGCTGATGGCAAAATAATTAAAAAAATCGCCATTCCCGGTGGCCAGAACCTGAATGATATCGCCACTGACAGAAAAGCAAATGCTGTATATGTTTCAGATTCAAAGACAGGCAGGATCTGGAAGATTGTTAATGATACCCCTGAGCTCTATTTAGACAATATTAAAGGCGCCAACGGCTTAAAATGTGTCGGGGATGAACTCATCTTTGCCAAAGGCAAATCACTCTGGAAAGCTGATAAAGACAAGCATGAGGTGAAAATTGCTGATGTTCCAAATGGTATCGATGGCATTGAACCGGTTGGAAACGGTGACTTTCTGGTAACGGCATGGGCCGGCTATTTGTATTACGTTTCAGCGGATGGTAAAGTACAGACTTTGCTGGAAACGCATGCTGATAAAAAAAATACGGCAGATATTGGGTATGATAAAAGAAATAAAATCATCTATATACCTTCCTTTAATGGCAAAACTGTTGCAGCCTATAAATTGCAATAGGCTAACTTAAGGCAGTTGCGCAGGTGTTGTTTTATAAATTAAAAGCTTACGTCCCATTGACTAAAAATCAATGGGACGTAAGCTTTTTCAATCAATTTTACGTTCTTTAAAGAGAAAGAATAGGTAATAGCATCGACTTGTTTTGAGATTATTTTATGATATATTGTGGGTTTCGAAAAAAAATCAAACAAAATGAACCTGGAAGTAAGCCATAGCTGAATAGGAGAAGCGTTCCCGGCATTAATTCCCGGATCAAGGGACCTGTGTTTAAGCCGTCCGGCGACTTGTAAAATTTCAGGACGGTACTGACAAATACTTAGAGCCCCCGTATTGATGAAAAATAAGGGAGACAGGTTCACTTTCTGTCAGAATTTATTTATTTAAAATCCTAAGGCCACTTATTATCCCGGAAATTCAAGCTCAATGACAACTGCTTTGTAGCTCATAATTATCCACAAATGAGCTACATTTACCCATCACCTGATCCTGACTGCTTCCTAATCAATTTCTAGGATAAACCCGCCTCTGGTAACAGTGAGATAACCCCATCCTTATACTACAGGGGATGCACTCCAAACAAATATATTAAACGGATAATTGCCATCTGAGTTGTCCCACAGCATTTTTCACGCAATTGATCCCAGCTCGGACAATACATTTAAATAAGGGAAATCGATTTCATTTTCCAAAGTCATCGATTGCACACAGCCTTAATTAAGTAAATATATTGACGCTATTTGCATCGCTATGCCAATATTGTTTACAAATCAGTAAAACCTCTGAAATTACCTTACGCTTAATCTGGATACTTTTACCTCCTGATGAAGTACACACTAAAAGCAGGCATTTAATAAAATGCTATGAGAAAA
>DATJDF010000227.1:0-15866 GCA_035497555.1 Arachidicoccus sp.
GTTCCCCATTCACTAAATAAATATCTGCTTCCATGGACCCAAATGCCGCATCGGTGGCCTGCGTGTAATAGTGCGTTTGTTCGTAATCATTATGAGAATGGGCATTCTGTGTTGTATATTTAGTCTTTCTTATACCAGCGCAGCTGGTAAGTATCAAAAACAGGGTGACAACAAATAAAATAAAATTATTACGGTTACAATTAATCCTTATTTCCATGATCATTTTTTGATGGTTTAATGTAGGGCGCAGCGTCTTGATATCCTTTTCCGACAGCGTAATATAAGATCGTGTTGAGTTTTATCTTACCGGAAGAATTTTTATAACAATAATAAAACATGTTTCGGCTTGCAGATTCATGATAAGCAACTCCATCCATAGCACATAATGAAAGATAATAATCTAAACCGACCTTAAAAGTAAATGCCTCCGCTAAACCGTAGGCGACCCGGAACCATTGCTCGTAAGTGGAAGTAATACTTTTCTTTTCGGTTTCCAGAAACCGGATAATCCTTTCTACAAGTCTGCGCTCCTCAGGATGGTTTTTATGTTGAAGCAACCGTTTTTCAAATTCAAATTCTTTTCCTTCATGCCAGCCCCTTTGCTGCATACGAACTTTCTTCTGAATAGCAAATGGCTGGAGGCTGACTTTTAATACCAAGTCCGGATCATAAGATAGAAAGCACAGTCGGGTGATATCGCACCCACTCTCATCTAATGCTATTTGATGCGTCTCCATAAAATAATCAGCGATACACGCAAATGCAGTTTTATGAACCTGCTCAATTTCCCGATCCTCTATAGAAAATTGATAATCTAAGGCGATTAGTCCCTTGAATCCTTTGTTAGAAGGCGAGGCCCAGAAAGAAAAAACATAAGGATCTCCTTGCAAAGCTTTCCTTGTTCTCTCAAACCCGGTCGTATCTAATTTATCGATATCAATTACCATCAGACGATTATATCTCTGTAAATTCTCCTTCTTTCTATATTCATTAAATACACCGCAAAAAGTAACCGCCGGCAAAGCACGTTTGTGCATATTATAATTATCCATATCTCCTTTAGCATACAGCATTCTCAGATAGCCGATTTTGTCCATTAAAGTATTACTGGACATTTCTTCTAATACTTTCTTTATGGTTGGTGTTTTACTTGTCGGAAGCCAAATGGTTTGCTGATAGGAAACCGAAATCTGTAGAATCTCATTTAATTGCATGTATAAAAATTTTAAGTTATTCAATTATCAATAGAGGTGGTCACTTTTGCCACCATAGCCGTCAGTCACATCTATTTATAATTGTCAACGCATGCAAATATTATTTAAGAAGCAATTTAATACTTTTTGGAAATGCAACCAAATGGATAGCATAAACATTTCATTAACCGGCGTCCACCTAAAGAACGCTGACATGTGCCCAAAGGAGCTATATCTGCAATCGCTTTGTTTAGATCACGTAACACGGCCCCTTTAAAACACCTGTAACCTGCCCCAAATTGAAACCAATAGCGTATTTTTGTCAAATAAAAGAAAGAGAATTCAAGTTCTCATCTTATTTCCATTACCGGATCTTCAACTAAATATTCCATGAAAAAAGTTAATCGTTTAATATTAGCCCTGGTTTTAATAGGTTGTTCCCAGCTTTTTGCTCAAGTTAAAAGTGACCCCTGGGAACCAGATCAACTGGAATCGCCTGCTGCATTGGCACTGACGATACAATCCGGCAGTACAGACATACCCCTGGTCCTTAGTGTTGGACCCGCTGCATTAATTAAAGGTTCAACCGAGGTCGGTCCGGCAGGGAAGAAGGAAAATCTTGAAAAGCTTAAAGCATTACTTGAAAAACAGCCAAAAGATAAGCAAATTGTCATTTACTGTGGCTGTTGTCCCTTTGTGCATTGCCCTAATATCAGGCCTGCTTTTAACCTTTTAAAAGAAATGAAGTTTACTAATGCAAAACTCCTCAATTTATCCACAAATATAAAAACGGACTGGATTGACAAAGGTTATCCAACCGTGAAGTAAAGACAACCAGTTAAAGATTAATATTATGGGCGATTGCCTGCTTGACGGTAGTTATCTAAAAGAAATTTAGTCTTCAAATAATCGCAGTTGAATAGATTTAATGCCTGATTTGACCGTGGCTCCGGGCATTTCAAAATTTGAGACACCAATACCGAGTAACCGTACTTTTTTTGACTCTAATTCAGTTCGTTCTAAAATTAGCCTTATCGTTTGCAATATGATGTCTAATTCACTTGTCAATTCAGAAAGTGACTGGCTGCGCGTAATAATAGCAAAATCGTGAAACTTCACTTTCAGCGTTATTGTCCTGCCTTTTAAATTTGATCTTTGCAGCCTGTCAGCTAATTTATGAGCCAATTGTTCTAATTCAGGCAACATTTCGTCTTTGCTGGTAAGATCCTCCTGATAAGTATCCTCTACACTTACAGATTTTGTTTCCCGGTATGGCTGGACCTCACGCTCATCAATGCCCCTTACTATCTGATAATAGAATCTACCTGGTTTACCAAAATGGCGGATCATCTCGGCCTCTGATAGTTTTTTCAGATCACCACCAGTTAGGATTTGCATGCTTCTCATCTTGGCTGCCGTTACTTTACCTACGCCGTAGAATTTTTCCACAGGCAGCTTTTCCATGAATGCCTCTATTTTTGATGGCCCAATAAAAGTTAATCCATTGGGCTTGTCCATATCAGAGGCGATCTTCGCAATAAATTTATTAATTGAAACGCCAGCCGATGCCGTCAGGTTCAGCTCCGTTTTTATAGCCATTTTGATCTCCTTGGCAATATCAATCGCATAGCCAATCCCCTGTTTATCACTAGTGACGTCCAAATAAGCTTCATCCAGTGACAGCGGCTCAATAATGTCTGTATATCGATGGAATATTTCATGGATATGTTTTGACACTGCCTTATAGGCATCAAAGCGGGGGAAGACAAATATAGCTTCAGGACATAAGCGCCGGGCCGTTTTAGAAGGCATGGCAGAATGGATACCGAATTTTCTTGCTTCATATGAAGCAGTAGCCACTACCCCACCTCTGCCTTCTGGCGGACCGCCTACCACCAACGGCTTACCCCGATACTCAGGAAAATCACGCTGTTCTACAGAAGCGTAAAATGCATCCATATCAATATGGATGATCTTACGTTGTATAACAGTTTCTTCGTTCATGATTGTATGCTTAGTCCAATTTACTGATTGATCAAAATACGATTATAAGGTCTGTTTAAATCAGTCGCAAATTGCGGCCCAATGATTTTATTGAAATTTTCATCAATAAAAATCATAACAATTTGCAGACCGGAGCTTTATATTCCACCTCCATAATTCAACTGCAACTTTAAAGTCCTTGCGTACAGCAAATATACAAAAAAGAGATACAGCCTAATTTATTTAGCCATTAATGATTGTCTTTAATCATTTATTTCGCTCGTTTACTCGTCTCAATCCATAAGGACCTTTATGTTTATTAAATTTCTTTCCTAATATTCTGTTCACTTCATGGATAAAACGCTTTAAAAATTTATAGATTTTAACTTTTGTTTAAAACAATTTAATAAATTCATTACTTTTAGGTTAAAATAACCCTCTTGTTGTCTTTATGCCAAATTCGATTCTCACAGATTCACAGTTATTAGCCCTATTAAAAAATGGTGATGAAATCGCATTCACGCAACTTTACGATAAATACTGGAAAAGACTTTTTGTTACGGCAGCCAATAAATTGAACAACTTATACGTAGCTGAAGAATTGGTTCAGGATATATTCTCCGACTTATGGTCGAGAAGAGCAACACTTGAAGTCAATGGAGAATTAGCACCATATCTAGCCATTGCACTAAAGTATCAGGTGATTAACCACCAGGCTAAGCAAAAAAGAGAAAGAGTTTATAAGGAAAATGCCGCCCGTGAATTAAAACTAACTGATGACTCTACAGAAAAATATCTTGAATTTGAGGAACTCAAGAGAAAATTGGCAGTTTTAGTCAACCAGCTACCGACAAGATGCCAACTAACCTATAGAATGAGTCGGGAACAAGGCCTTTCTCAAAAAGAAATTGCCCAGGAGCTTGCTATTTCGGAAAAAGCTGTTGAGCATAACCTACACCGCGCAAAAAAAACATTAAAGGCCGGGCTTAACGATTTTTTGACTGTTCTTCTTCCTTTTCTCTAAAATAATCTTAAAGGCATATGGGGATTTGTGTTTCTAAATTGACTTAATAAGAAAGCAGATCCATTGTATGAATGAAAAACCAAACATCAGCCGTCTGGAAGCACTTGCAGAAAAATGGTTATTAGGAACCATCACGCCTGAAGAAGCGCAGGAGTATGCTGATTGGTACAATGAACAGCAGGATAACCCAATCGATATCCCTGCAGACTTTGCAATAAGCGAAAAACAGCACCGCGACCGAATTCTGGGTAAAATACATCTATCGGGATCCGAAGTCCCGGAAATCATTTCTAAGAAATCAAGACGTCTTTATTATGGTGCAGCTGCTGCCGCGATTATTTTGATTTTTCTTGGTATAACCTTCTATAACGCTGTCTTTAAAGGGACTGACTCCAATGCAGTTAAAACTGCTAACGCAAATCCGACTGACAGTATAATAGTGCCAGGTGGGAATAAGGCGATATTAAGACTGGCCGATGGTACCCTTATAAATTTGCAGCAATCCAAAGACGGCCTTCTCGCCAGCCAAGGCAACAGTAGCGTGGTTAAAACTGAGCAGGGTCAACTGGTTTACCATGCCCAAAATGGTAAAACTACATTTCCGTCACAGAATTTAATTTCGATTCCCAGAGGTGGAAAATTTGCCATTACACTCGCCGACGGCACCAAGGTCTGGCTAAATGCCGCTAGCTCACTATCCTACCCATGCGTTTTCGAAGGAAACCAGCGGGAGGTCACCTTAACAGGTGAGGCTTATTTTGAAGTAGCACATGATCCTGCTCATCCATTTATTGTACGTTGCAAAGGACAAGCCGTAAAAGTACTCGGCACTCATTTTAATATCAATGCTTACGAGGATGAAGCTACAGTCAGAACCACACTGTTAGAAGGCAAAGTAAATGTCAGTACCTCAGCCCGACACGAAAGCAAATTCCTGCTTCCAGGACAGCAATCTGTACTTAGTGGAAGTAATCTAAGTATAAAGAAAGTGAATACTGCGTTTGCAACTGCCTGGCAAAAAGGCAATTTCATGTTTGATAGGGAAGATATTCAATCTATCATGCGCGAAATCGCCCGTTGGTATGATGTTCAGATTACTTTTGACGGTGACATTCCACAAGATGAATTTGCCGGAACCGTATCCCGGTTCAAAAATGTAACGGATGTCCTTCAGATCTTGCAGCTTACCGGTAAAGTTCATTTTAGAATTAAGGGCAGAAGTATTATCGTATCCAAACATGCATAAAGCTAAAGCTTTGATTAATAATCTATTATTATTCACATTTAAAACCAAAATAAACATGTATAAGCAAATACGATCGTGGTACTGACCACGCTAAAAGGATAGCCAAAAAAATGACGTGAAGGTGTACCACCACCTCCACGCCGGTCGTTTAAGCTAGCCTTCTCCCTAATGACTAGGGATTCATTTATTAGTCGATAAAAACAGGTTTTCACTCAAACAATTCAAATTTATGAAAATATCCGCATTCAGAGCCGATATAACTTTCCCATGGCATCACAAAAAGCTTTTATTAGTCGTGAAAATTACTACAGTTTTTTTACTAGGTGCGCTGCTTCAGGTAAGCGCACATACATTTGGTCAGAAAGTTAACCTCACTGTCAAAAGGGCGCCTTTGGAAAGTGTTTTCGAAACGATCAAAACACAGACAGGTTTTCATTTCGTATATACGGAAGGGATGATCCGTAAGGCAAACCCGGTAAGTGTAAAATTAAGATCGACCAATCTTAAGGAAGCACTAGGGAGTATCTTCAATGATCAACCACTTGATTTTACGATAGTAAACAATACCATTGTTATCCGGGAAAAGACAAGTCCCCCACTTGCAAAAGAGCCGGTAGTTATTACTATCCCCACCACTATTCAGGGAACCGTCACGGACGAAGAAGGGACCCCATTACAGGGAGTATCCGTCACTGATGGCGATAATAAGCACGCCACCCTTACAGATAATAATGGGAAATTCTCAATTACAGCTGAGCATATTCAGTCGCTGACATTCTCCTTTATCGGATACAAAAAACAAACAGTAACCGTCCATAATCAATCTGTTATCAGTGTCAGGTTAGTGCCCTCTTTAAACGATCTGGACCAAATAATCATCGTCGGATATGGCCATCAGGAAAAAGCCACAGTAACCGGGTCCATTGCCAGTGTCACTACTAAGGAAATCATGACAACGACCAATGGCAACGTGGTCAATATGCTGGCAGGTAAATTACCTGGTCTACGGGTCACTCAGAGATCGGGTGAACCAGGAGACTATGCGACTGATTATGATATCAGGGGATTTGGCGCACCCTTAGTTGTCGTAGACGGTATACCCAGAAATGACTTCAACAGGCTGGATCCAAATGAAATAGAAAGTGTTTCTGTTTTAAAGGACGCATCAGCTGCCGTATATGGTGTAAAAGGCGGTAATGGCGTCATACTGATCACGACTAAACGCGGTGGCGGCGGGAAGACACAATTTAACCTCGTCTCCACTTTTGGTGCAGCCACGCCGGCAAATACGCCTCACGTATTAAATGCATATGAATTTGCCGTTTTAACCGATGAATCCTATCAGAATGCAGGTAACCATAACTTGCCATTTTCTGAGGAAGATATCGCCAAATACAAAGATGGCACTTTACCAAGTACAGACTGGTACGATCTGGTTGTGAGGAAATACTCGCCTGTGCAACAGCACAGTATCAGTGCCAGTGGTTCCACAGATAAAGTAAAATACTTTTTATCACTTGGATATTACGGCGAAGAGGGAATGTGGAAATCTGGAGATCTGAATGCAAAAAGATACAATTTCAGGTCGAATATAACCGCCGATCTTACCAAGGATTTGCAAGCGGAAGTTTTATTAAACGGAATAGTAGATTCCAAAAATGCTCCCGCTAACTCAACTGTTTCCACAATGCAGTCCTTATGGCGGCAAATGCCTACTGCTCCGGTATTTGCGAACAACAATCCAAGCTATTTCGGGAATGTGGCCGATGCGGCACATCCGCTAGCCATTACCAATGCTGATCTGTCTGGATATAATGACCGAAATACAAAAACATTTAATGGTAGTTTTGCCTTAAATTATAAAGTACCGTCAGTACAGGGCTTAAAACTCAGAGCATTGTTTGCCTATGATAATGACCATAGTATCAGCAAATTATGGTTAAAAGCCTTTAATGTCTATAACTATGACACCCAATCAGAGGTCTATAGTGTCGCCGGCACCCGCAACGCACCGTCCAATCTGACAGAGTCCTACTCCGAAAATACAGCTACAACGGCTCAGCTTTCGGTGGAATATGAAAACACATTCAAATCAGATCACCATGTTAAAGGCCTTTTACTAGGGGAAGAACGCAAGTACAATGGGCTCGGATTTAACGGTCACCGTGAATTCTCTCTGGATGCGGTAGATCAGTTGTATGCAGGTAACACCCTGAATCAGTCTACCAACTCCACCAATATTGACCCTCAGGTAAATGAAGGTCTGGTAGGCAGGTTAAATTATGATTATAAAGGCATTTATCTGTTAGAAGGTAGTTTTCGCTATGATGGCTCTTCAAAATTTGCAGACGGTCACAAATGGGGATTTTTCCCGGCAATTTCTGCAGGCTGGCGTATCTCCGAAGAACCCTTCCTCAAGAACAAGTCTAATATTGTGCAGAACTTAAAACTACGAGCTTCTTATGGCAGATTAGGAGATGACGGTTCTTCGACCTATCAATATCTATCGGGTTACAATTATCCAAATTCTAATTATGTATTTGGTAGTAGTCTTGTCAATGGTCTTGGATTTAGAGGCATGTCCAATGAAAACCTTACCTGGTATACAAGTACGTTGATCAACCTGGGTTTGGATGGCGACCTTTTTAAAGGCAAATTGCATACTGAGATTGATGTTTTCAGCAAAAAAAGGACCGGCTTGTTAGCCACCCGGAATCTGAGTCTTCCTGGAACAGTAGGCGCTGGTTTACCACAAGAGAATCTGAACAGCGATCAGACCCGTGGTCTAGAACTCACCATCAGTCACAGTAATACTGTCGGGGAGGTCACCTATAACATTGCAGGCAATGTTGCTTTTACCAGGACCAAAAACCTTTATATTGAACGCGCGCCTTCTAACAATTCCTTTCGCAACTGGCGGGACAACAGCAACAATAGATGGAATGATAATTATTTTGGATTGAAAGTTATAGGTCAATTCCAATCTATGGAAGAAATTAAGAACGCTCCGATTGAAGATGGAAATGGAAACCGTAATGTTCTACCCGGAGATTTAAAATATGAGGATTTGAATAAGGACGGTATTATCGATGGGGATGACTGGCAAAATGTGGGCCGTAACAGCCGCAATCCGGAAATAACCTTTGGCTTGACACTTAGCGTACAATGGAAAGGGTTCGATATCAACGCGCTCTTCCAGGGTGCATCTAACTTTACAGTTTCCTATTTAGGTTCTGTTGCGCTGGACGGACCACTTGCATGGGGCGGTAACGGTCTGGATGTATTTATGGACAGATGGCATAAAGCGGATATGTTTGATCCAAATAGTGCCTGGGTGGCTGGCAAATACCCTTCAACCAGAACAAAAAGTGGTACAACTACGAGTGCAGAATGGAACTATCAACCCTCGGATTTCTGGTTAAAAGACGCAACCTATCTGCGACTAAAAAGCGTCCAAATAGGTTACACTTTTCCTGCAGCCTTGTTTGAGCATACAAATGTCATAAAATCGCTTCGGGTCTACATCAACGGATTTGACCTGTATACCTGGTCAGGGCTCAATAGCCTGGTGGATCCAGAGCATACCAACGATAATTATGGCTTTTTGTACCCGACGCTTACGAATTACAATTTTGGCGTAAACCTCACCTTTTAACTCAATTGTTTTGATATCATGAAAAATAAAACATTATATAAACTCCTTTTTATCATTACGATAGGCCTACTCGGATCCTGCCTCAAGGACCTTAAGGTGGCACCGCAAAATATCATTCAAGATGACCAGGTCTTCTCAAATGAATCTGCCATCAATGCCTATTTTGCCTCTCTTTACAATGCCCTTCCCATTGAGGATTTTAATTTCCTGGTCGGTCCTGGTTTTAATACGCAAAACGGCCCATATGGTGTGGCTAATATCTCTGACGAGTCAGTAACCAATTCCAATGATGATCATTTAGGCATTGGCGGCGGAACTTCACTTGGATGGTGGGGATATGGTAGTGTCAGAAACGTAAACGATTTTATTGCCAAAATTGCCACCGCCAACTACCCTGATGCAAAGAAGAACGAATGGCTGGGAGAAGCCAAGTTTATCAGGGCCTATTATTACTTTGGCATGGTGAAACGCTATGGCGGCGTTCCACTCATAACGGAGGTACAGAATTTCACCGGTGGCAATCTGGAAGAATTGAAAGTGCCCAGAAACACCGAAAAGGAAATT
The DNA here is from genome assembly GCA_035497555.1 of Arachidicoccus sp. Lineage (GTDB taxonomy): Bacteria > Bacteroidota > Bacteroidia > Chitinophagales > Chitinophagaceae > Arachidicoccus. The sequence continues at coordinate 9,666 of DATJDF010000227.1, forward strand.
TATGATTTTATCGCGAAGGAATTAGATGAAGCTATCCCATTATTAAATGCAACCAGCCAAGTAGGCCGGGCCAATAAATATGTTGCCTTTGCGTTGAAATCCAGGGCTATGGTTTTCGCTGCAGCAGAAGCAAAATATGGGAAAGTCCAGTTGAACGGACTGGTAGGCATAGACCCTGCCAGTGCAGATAAATATTGGCAGGCTGCCTACGATGCGGCTGATTCCATTATTGCATCAGGAAAATATTCTTTGTATAATAAATCTCCTGATAAATCCGAAAACTTCACCAGCCTATTTCTGGATGCCGACAATCCAGGCAATATTTTCATTAAGCAGTTCAAGTACCCCGACAAATGCCATTCCTATGATCTGTGGACATTACCACATGACGTAGTCGGACCTTCCATCGGCTACGGAAGCAGAATCGATCCCACGCTGGAACTTGTATCGGCCTATGAATATACAGACGGGACACCAGGCACTCTGAAATTGACTGATAATGCAGGCAACTTAATCGTTTATAAAGACCCTACGGATCTTTATAAAGGAAAAGACCCCAGGTTTGGGGCTACAATACTATACCCTTTCAGTCAGTGGAAAGGCACCCCGATTGAAGTCCGGGCCGGCATTATCGATGGTGGCAAAACAATGACTTCAGGAAGTTATAATGATATTTATAAGGGCAACCACATTATCGGGCATAACGGTATCGGTGGTCATGGAGAAGTATCCCAGACCGGCTATTATGTACGTAAATACCTTCAGCCAGCCTATGACAGAACCACTATTAAAAATAATACATCCGCGCAGTCCTTCATCGATTTCCGGTATGCAGAAATACTGCTTAATTATGCAGAGGCAGCGGCAGAACTTGGCAAAATAAATGACGCAACTACCGCAATCAATCTCGTACGCGAAAGGGCCGGAATCAAATTACTTTCATCAGGTGAAGTCACTATTAATAAGATCCGGCATGAGAAGCAGGTAGAATTTGCGCTGGAACCATTCCGTTATTGGGACATGCGTAGATGGCACATCGCTGATAAAGTAATGAACAATACCAAATACACGGCTATTTTACCGTTTTTGGATTTGGATAAAGGTGGCTATGTCTTTAAGACGGCGCCCGTGAGCTTCCCCAAAACATTTACACCCAATATGTATTACGAGCGCATTGATCCTAATGAAATCAGTAAAAATGCCAAATTACTTCAAAACCCGGGTTATTAATTAAAAACTTGAATTATGAAATTTAAACAAATCCTTATTTATAGCTTAATAAGCATCCCCGTTTTATTCACTTCCTGTTCACACGACAACTACCCCATGCCCAATGCTGGCATAAAGGGGGCTGTCGTTGATGCGGCTTCAGGCGAAGCAGTTCAGACAGAACAGCCTAACGGGATAAAAATACGTCTTATAGAAGCGTCTTACGGCAGTAACGTCTCTCCCAATGATTTCTGGGCAAAGCCTGATGGCACATTTGAAAATGCAAATGTTTTTACGGGGAACTATAAAGTCATTCCGGTGGAAGGCGCTTTTTTCCCCGCTGATACCGCAGAAGTAAATATTACCGGGCAGGTCGAAGTTAATTTTAAAGTTACACCCTATCTCACCATTGAGATGAACGTTACGGCTGAAAGCGAAAAAGGCGCAGTCAAAGTTGCCTACAAAATTTCAAGAGAAAAGGTCGCAGATAAGATAATAAGTTGCAAAGTGCTTGCATCAGCCTATCCACATGTAAGCAATATCATCAATGAGTTTAATGTCAGCCATGATCTTTCAGGGACCGAAGACGAAGCCATCCTTTCCACGAACTATACAGATAAAATATCCGGATTAACATCGGGAGAAACCTATTACTTTCGTGTAGCGGCCAGTACGAATAATGCCTATAATAAGTATAATTATAGCAAGATTATTTCCTTGAAGATTCCGTAATAACTAAAGATTTAGCTGTTATTATGTTATAATATACGGGACCCAATAACAAATCTGTTATTGGGTCCCGTATCATTTTTCCAATATCTGTTCCTCAGGCATACAGCTAGATCATTCCGATACACAAAATAAATTTTTATCTAAACATGTTCAAGAAAGTGTCAACCTGACGATTTATTGCATATCTGCTACTGGCTGCTCCTTGTTCCTACTTTTAACTGACCTCCCCATTACTATAAATTTAAACTTCTCCTTACCGATCTGGAAGCCATGCTGCCCTTTGACTATAAAACCCATCTTTTTATAGAAGGATGTAGCGCTTATATTAGACTCCAGAACGGAGAGCCAGATATATTCGCCTTCCATCCGCACCACTTCCTGTAGCAGTATTTCTATCAGGCCCAGACCAATACCCCTCGCGAGGAAATCTTTTAAAACATATATTTTTTGCAGCTGAGAGACTTTGCCTGATAGAGGAACGAAAGGCGAAGGAGCATTTCTTTTCAATTTGGCGTATCCTACTGGGATTTCATCATAAAATGCAATCCAAAATGCGTTATTATCCTTTTCAATACCGGATCTGATTTTTTCAACCGAAAATGTCTCATCATAATAATGGCTCAGATCATCTGGATCGTTAAAATACTTGCCAAAAGTCTCCGTGAAGGTCAGCCTGCCAAGTAGAGCCACAATAGCACCATCATCTATAACTGCTTTTCTGATGTATAAGTGTCCCATGGTTTATACATTTGTATTCAACAAGAACCTGATCTTATCCTTTCCTTCTGCACCCATTCTATTATAAAATCTTATTGCTTTATGATTGGAAATCGGCGTCTGCCACTGAATACTCACACACCCCTTGTCTCTTGCAATGACCTTTAATTTTTCAAATACGATATCTCCTATTTTTTTTCCTCTATGAGCCGGTTGCAGATAGAGGCAGTCCAAATAAAGGAATTGTTGGGCAGCCCAGGTGGAGAAATCAAACGTATAGCTAAAATAGCCTATATTGGCATTTTCAAATTCTATAACATAACAATACAGCCGGGGCGAATTGCCAAATAGTGCCTGACCTAATAAAACCTTTTTACCTTCAATGTAATAGGTTGCACCCTCATACACCGCATGCTCCCGGCAAAGTAAAATTAAGGAGTCCAAATCACCAGGATCAGCAGCTCTTATACAATAGCCCATTGTTGATTGATTTCCGCCTGTAAAAATTCAATAAACCGGTTAAAATATTCCGGATAGGTCTTATTATTCAAAACCGCTATAAAATGACTCCGTTTTAATCCCTTACGACCAATTTTAACCGTCTTTAACTGTGGACTTTTTGCATATGGCATAAATGCCCACCGGGCCATGGACATAACACCCATATCCGCCTTTACCATCTCAATGGAAGCCTCGGTCAAAGGCAGGGCTGTTATTCTTTTAGGCGACATACCGGCTGGCGCTAGGAATTGCTGATGTATGGTTACAGTTTCCAGTGGAAACGAATGTATAATCAGATGCTCCTGCAAAAAATCTTCGGCTATAATAAATTTCTTATCGGCCCATTTATGACTGGAGGAGACCACCATAACCATTTCATCCTGAAATAGCTCAATATATTTTATTTTATCGTCCTTTAGAGTATCACTCACTACTGCAATATCGAGTTCATCCGCCAATAACTTTCGGAGCGGGAAATGTGTTCCTTCCATCACAATCTTCAACTCAATATTTGGATATTGATTCTGGAATTGCTTCAATACAGCTGGCAACCAATGATAACCAGAAAAGCATTCTGAGCTGATCCTGATTTCCCCAATTTCCCCAAAAACAGCAGCTTTAATTTCCTGTTCTGTCTCCATTATTTTTAAAAGGATATCACAGGCTAAATCATATACTTTTTCACCCGCCTTTGTGAGCACCATTTGCTTACCTGTTCTATTGAATATTTTTGTTCCCAATTGATACTCGGCTTCCTTTAGCTGATAACTCAATGCGGATTGTGTCAAATGCAATTTGTCAATCGCTTTTGTCATGTTGCCTTCTTCAACAACTGCCTTTATCAGTTTTAAATGTCTTATTTCCATTACTGAAACTTTTATATCTACGAAGTTCCCCATAAATTTTCAGAATCTACATGAAAATATTTGATATCTGTTTTGAATTCTTTTCGTGGAAAAACGCCAATTATAGACTTTAGCTTTGTATCAATTTAAAATTACCTGAAAGTAGACGCATTATGGAAAAGCAAATCAATTATTACAGTTGTAAACTCGCATATGAAATGGACCCATCAGATTTATACACATCCTTGGAAGAAGGTCAAAAGATCATTGTGATCGACACAAGAAAGCCCTCCGGATTCGAAGCGGAACATATTCCAGGCGCCATAAACATTCCCCACCGGGATATGAATGAAGAGACGACATGGGGCCTGGATAAGAAATTACAATATGTTACCTATTGCGATGGGATTGGGTGTAATGCTTCTACAAAGGGTGCACTACAACTAGCGAAACTGGGATTTAGGGTAAGGGAGTTGATAGGCGGTATTCAGTGGTGGAAATTTGACGGATATCCCACTACAGGTACTGACGCGGAACATAATACGGTGAAAATAGAATGTGCATGCTGAAAAGTATGGTACTTAGACATTCATTACTACAGTTAATATCATCGGGGCAATATAGAGACCCCGTTCCAAAAGTAACATTCTATTAGACCTGCCTAATACACCATAGAGTTGATAAACCCTATCTTTGCCGTATTCTAAGAATTGAAGGTAATCGGTAATACTATTATCCCCAACCGTACAAAATAAAAACAATGAATAGAAGGATATGCCTGATCGTCTTATCAGCGGTTACAATTATGTACTCAAAGGCTAATGCTCAACAGGTGCCCGCCAATTTAAAAATCTCCGCCCTTAACATGGAGAACATAAGCTATCCTTTCACGCCTCATTTCATCCATTTAAAGCTCCAAAGGCAGCTGTTTTCACTAGAATATATGGATGTTCATCCAAATCGTCCTAATGGGAAGACGATAATGCTGCTACATGGTAAAAACTTTGATGGCTCCTACTGGAAACAAACCGCGGATGTCTTAACCAAAAAAGGTTACCGTGTGGTTATTCCGGACCAACTTGGTTTCGGAAAATCTGACAAGCCTCAGAATTTTCAATTTTCCTTCCAGAATCTTGCATCTAATACAAAGGCCATTTTAGACAAATTAGGTGTAAAAAAGGTAATTGTCCTGGGGCATTCTATGGGTGGTATGATAGCCACCCGTTTTAGTTTAATGTATCCTCAAATCGTAGAAAAATTAATACTGGAAGACCCCATTGGCCTGGAAAATTACAATCTACTGGTTCCAAGGGTTTCAGTTGACACCTGGTACAAAAGCGAATTAGCACAAACATATGCAACCAGAAAGGCCTACCAGCTGAAATTTTATTATGGAGGCAAATGGGATAGCGCTTACGATGAAACACTAAACAATAATGCCACCTGGACAATGAACAAAAAAGATTATCCCAAAATTGCCTGGACAAGCGCACTTTGTTATGATATGATAATGACCCAACCCGTTTGCACAGATTTCGATAAACTAAACCTGCCCACCCTGCTCATAATCGGCCAGGAGGACAGAACAGCTGTCGGAAAAAGTTATGCACTTAAAGAAGTGGGGGATAAAATGGGCGATTACCCAAAGTTAGGCAAACTGACCCATAATAAAATTAAAGGATCAGAACTTGTAGAATTACCAGGAATAGGGCACCTGCCACATGTACAGAATTTCAAGGCATTTATAGAACCTTTACTTGCTTTTCTCGAAAAATAGCCGGCCAATTTTATGATTCATTATCGGCCGAGTGGTTGTTATTAGATAGTTTATCCAGGTAGATAAAAACTGTTTGCACGGGTTAAATATTTTAATTACACCGTGCCACTCTTTAATCTTATCATGGCGCTTTTACGTAATAGCGGACTGGGTCCTAATAGTACCGTCAACTCCCATGAAAATAAATCCAAATTATTAAAATTCATTGCTATGGTTATAATAGGTCCTTTTATCCAAACACTCGTTTTTTAATACCTGCCCTATGTCATATTAAAAAACGAATCACTCTCGAAAAAAAAGAAGTCAACTTATTTTATTCATCTAAGCATTGTAATTTAGCTCATCATATGTTTTCAATATAACCTACTAGATTTTCACTTTTCTGGCGGGCTGTCTACTTATATTGATATTCCTGCCAAG
>DATJDF010000228.1:0-4133 GCA_035497555.1 Arachidicoccus sp.
AATCCAAAGTTGTGGTCGCCCGATGCCCCGAATCTCTATCGTTTAAAAATATACCTACTCAGAAAGGGTAAACAGATTGATTACGCCGAAAGCTATTTCGCGATGCGTAAATCATCCTTAAAAAAGGATGATAAGGGTATCAACCGGATTGCACTGAATAATAATTTCTTATTCCAATATGGGCCATTGGATCAGGGTTGGTGGCCTGACGGGTTATATACAGCTCCTACAGATGAAGCGCTTTTGTTTGATATTGTAAAAACAAAGGAGATGGGCTTTAATATGATCCGCAAACACATTAAAGTGGAGCCCGCCAGATGGTATTACTATTGCGATAGTGTCGGCATAATGGTTTGGCAGGATATGCCTAGTGGTGATCTGGGCGGCAATACATGGGATATGCAACCGGGGAAGATTTCCGGGAAAAACCATGATAAAGATAGAAGTGCTGAATCTGAGACTTACTATAGAAAAGAATGGAAGGCGATAATGGACGCTACGTATAATTTCCCTTCCATTGTTGTATGGATTCCGTTTAATGAAGCATGGGGACAGTTTAAAACAAAAGAAATTACGGATTGGACCATGAAGTACGATCCATCCCGTTTGGTTAACAGTGCCAGCGGTGGCAACTTCTCCTATACTGGCGACATCCTGGATATCCACAACTATCCGGATCCGGCGATGCCGGATCCGGCCATATTTGGCAAATCCGGTCAGGCACTTGTACTCGGTGAATTTGGTGGATTGGGATTACCCGTGGATGGACACACCTGGCAACAGAAAGATAATTGGGGCTACCAGAGTTTTAAAAATAAGGATGAATTACTCAGGCGTTATACTCAATTGATGACGGATTTGAAAAAGCTAATTCCGCTTGGCCTCTCTGCAGCTGTTTATACACAGACTACTGACGTCGAGGTTGAAACCAACGGGATCATGACCTATGACAGAAAAGTGATCAAAATGCCGGAAAGCGAATTAAACGCACTCCACAAAGGGTTGTATGATTATAAGGATTGATAGGAACATTACCCTTATCAATTAATAAATTACGGTCGCTGGATTGATTTTTATAATTTGATGCCCGGGGTGTTTGTCCAGAAAGTCAGTAATCATGCGCTCTTCAATGTGACAATGGCTTTAAAACCTGCATTTATATAGCAGCATTTTTACTTGGTTTTATTTTTTGGCTGAACATATTGCGGAAAATTTTCTAATATCAATAATTGGATAAATCATAATAGATTTGAAAAAAGCATTTTAGACAATTATATATATTTTCCCACGGAAAACGACAGCTGATATCAAAACAAAATGTTAATGAATTGTCATAAATAACTATTTTGTTTCTATTATGCACTATATTTGCTGCATAATAGAAACAAAACGTTGTGAAATTTATCGAATTTAGAAAGAAAATGTTTTTTTTAGGGTGCTTCAATATATATCAGGTATACGCCTGGGCACCAAATTTTGACAGGAATAACTTCACTAGATGGACTAAGAAAGGTTATCTTATCAAATTAAGACAAGGATATTTTGCTTTCCCTGAATATAGATCTAAGCCGGATTTTGCATATTATATTGCAAATAGGATTTACTGGCCATCTTACATCAGTTTACACACAGCCTTGGCATTTTATGGGATAATACCAGAGGCTGTTATCCAGATTACAAGTGTTTCAGCTTTAAAAACGGCAGCATTCATCAATGGTTTTGGAGAATATTCTTATAGAAATATGAAAGAAACACTCATATTCGGCTATGATTTGAAGCCAATGGCCGATAAAAGGACGATACAATTTGCAAAGCCGGAAAAGGCGCTGTTAGATCTACTTTATCTTTATCCGTTTTATGATAGCCAGGCAGAAATGGAAGAATTACGACTGGATAAAAGTTTTATGTCGGATAACTTAAACTTAGAACTGCTTTGGACGTATTGTCAAAGATTCCAAAGCAAGGCACTAAAAAAACGACTAGAATTATTGCTTAAAACATATGATTTATGATTGATGTAGCACAAATTCTTGATTACTTCCCGGCAGCATTAAGGCCAAGTGTGAATGCGCGCAAACATATGCTTAAAGAGTATCTCCAGTTGATGATTCTAGACTACATTTCTACTTCTCCCTTATTTAAAAAAATGTCATTTATAGGGGGGACTAACCTAAGATTGGTCAAAGGAATAGACCGTTTCTCTGAAGACTTGGATTTTGATTGTACAGACCTTTCGAAGGAAGCGTTTACTCAGTTGACAAATGCCGTCGTTCAATTTATGACACGGTCGGGTTGGCGGGTGGAAACAAAGGAGAAAGAAAATCCCAAGCTGGTGGCCTATAGACGAAATTTATATTTCCCTGAGCTTCTTTTTGATTTAGGATTAAATGGACACAAGGAGGAGCGGTACCTTATCAAAGCCGAAAGCCAGGACCAATTGATATCCTATGAACCGGAAAACGTTTTTATAAGTGGCTGTGGGTTTACTTTTGAACTCCCGGTACCTTCTGATGGCGTTTTATGTAGTATGAAAATAGCAGCGATGTTGTCCCGTGCAAAGGGACGTGACTTCTATGATCTTTTGTTCCTCTTGGGGCGGACTAGACCTGATTATGACTTTCTAATGAAGCGATGTGGTATTGGCAATCTCGAAGCTTTCAAAAGAGCAGTCAAAAAATTACTTGAAACAGTGGACCTTAATAAGAAACAAACAGATTTTGAGCATCTTTTGTTTAATAAATCGAATAGTGCGAAAATTCTCCGCTTTGGGGATTTTGTTGATTCCCTGAAGTAAAACAGCTGAAGTTGCGCTTCAATTGTCAGCCAATCACAATTATTTGCTTTGAATGACGAAATGCCGGCAGAAGTTTAATATTGATTGAGATGAGCTAAGCATTCCTTAAGTTCGAGTTTGAAAATCCTGGTGCCTTATGCTATTGAGTCTGCCTTATCTGGTGTTGGTAAAACAACTACGAAATATATAATTTATCTTTAGGGCAATAGCCGCCTTAAGTTTTAAAAAGGATGAATGTTTCTCTTACGGTTCAAAACATAACCAAGGCTGGATAATACGTTAAATTTAAAAAATCCTTCATGCGATACAAAATTTTAATCTGTACGGCCCTTTCTCTTTTCGGATTAACAGCGGTGGCACAAAAACAGCAAGCCAAGCCTGTATCTATTATTTTTGATTCTGACATTGGTCCGGATTATGATGATGCGGGAGCAATCACTTTGCTCCACGCGCTTGCCGATAACGGTGAAGCTAAGATATTAGCAACTATAGCCAGTAACAAATATGAGGGGATCGCTGCCGTATTAAACGTCTTCAATACCTATTTTAACCGGCCGGAAATACCTATTGGGGTGCCAAAAGGAGACGGCGTTGATATGCGGGATAGCCAACATTGGACGGATATCCTTACTTCGAAATATCCCCATAACATCACCTTAAACGCCGAAGTGCCAGATGCCATAAAAGTATACAGAAAAGTCCTGGCTGCACAACCCGATCATAGTGTGACTATTGTGACAGTTGGCTTTATTACAAACCTCTCAAATTTACTTGTCTCTCCTAAAGATGAATTTTCTGCGCTGAACGGCAGGGATCTTGTGCAAAAAAAAGTAAAACGCCTCGTGACCATGGGTGGCGCTTTTCCTTCTGGGAAAGAATTCAATCTTGAAAAAGATGCCAAGGCTTCAAAATTGGCCTTGGAAAACTGGCCTACACAGGTTATTTTCAGTGGATTTGAGATAGGAGCCAAAATAAAGACCGGGTTGGAACTAATCAATAATTCGCAATTGCAGAGTCCCGCAAAAGATGCTTTCAGGGTGGCTATGTCCAAGGCACCTGAGGATGCCGCCGGCCGAATGAGCTGGGATGAGGTAACAACCTTAGTGGCGGTACGTGGATATAATAAATTCTATAAATTGCGGACTGGCAAGATAAAGATAAACGCAGATGGCAGTAATACTTGGGATGGCAATGTGAAAGGTCAATGCTATCTGGTCGCTAAGGTAGCCCCTGAACAAGTTGGCAAGGTGCTTTCAAAATTGATGATGCAACAACCTGAAAAATAGCGGACGGCAATTGCCCATTTTGCATAAATGTACGCTGGGCAACCGCTGACCTG
>DATJDF010000229.1:0-6522 GCA_035497555.1 Arachidicoccus sp.
AAAATAGAACTACGGACATTGTTGATAAATACACTGCCCTGGTAAGGATAATCGGGTGAGCCTTTAAATTCACCTTGCGTATCACCTGTTACCCAAAAATCACTCCACACTAATAGTCCATGCCTGTCTGCAGCGTCCCAGAAGGCTTCTGGTGGTGTAACACCCCCACCCCATATCCGAACAAGGTTCAGGTTTGCATTTTGACAAAGCAGCATCTCATTATCAAATCTTTTGTCATCCCGGTTCAGCATCATGTCCGGCACCCAGGCCCCCCCAACAAGATGAATCCGCTGGCCATTGACATAAAAGTATCTTCTGTAAAAGCCGTCATAATGGCCACCTACTGCGGTGGCTTCTGAATGCACCGTCCGAATACCGAAAACAAAACTTGTATCATCCAAAACACGATCCCCTTCTTTAAATTTTAATACTATCCGGTAAAGATTAGGATCGCCATACCCATTTGGCCACCAAAGCTTCGGATTATGTATAGCAAGTTCTTTTATTTTTCTGGCATCCAGTTTAATGGTCTTCTGACCGGAACCTGGCAGTGTCAATTTCTCGGCAAAATGTATTTTGTCAGTTCCAGACGCCGCTGCGGTGAAATTTTCAGGCCTGATCTGCACCTCCACCGTTCCATTGACCACGGAAGCTAACCGGTTGTGCAGGGTTAAATCCAGCTTTAATTTGGCTAGGCTGGTATCAGGCAATTCGGGCAATTCTGTCACTAATTTTGTGTCCCCGAAACTAACACTACCTGTCTGTCGAAGATATACTGACTGCCAAATGCCCATATTACGGTCCCTTACGGGCGGCATCCAATCCCACCCAACGGAACAGAGCATGGTCACATTTTTACCGATATCTCCAGTTGGCCCTCCGTTAAGATAAAAACTTCCAAGTGCTTTAAGTTGCTCCTTATCAGGCGTCCCAGGGTAATCTAATGGAAAAATCTTTACTGCCACACAGTTTTCTTGGCCGATAGCGACGTACTTTGTTACATCAAAATTATATTTAGCAAACATGCCTACCATTTCAGAAGAATCTGCAACGAGATGGCCATTGATCCAAACTTCAGCGCGGTAATTAATCCCGTTAAAAATTAATTGGAAATTTTGTCCTTTGGATGCTTTGTCAATCTTAAAAGTTGTCCGGTACCAATATGGATCCTTCCAGGGATTTGTGACATTCGGTAAATAGGAAAACTTTTGCAGACCGTAAGCCACATTAAAGCTGTCATTGGCGTCCGGGATCAACATATTGTTTAATCCGATATAAGGATCCGGATAAACCTTATTGGCTACCAGTGCCGTAAGCACTGTAGAAGGGACTGTTGCTTTAAACCAGGACATAGAACCACGGTATTCTATACGTGAAATCTGGCTGCCCTCTTGTTTTACTTGGGTAGATGACTGTAATTCAAATTGTTTTAATTGCGTTTGCTGCACCTGCGCAGAGAGCTTCCACCCACTCAGTAATACGAAAATTAAACTGGTGACAAGGCAAAATAATGATTTGTGGTGATTCATGTTTAGGTAAAAATTTGGAAACAAAGCTAAAAAAATATGCGTGCAAAAGGTAATATAAATTTATCCAAAAAAGATACTATCCGCATCCGGTTGACTTATAACCGTAGGATAAGACGCCAAATCCATCGGTGCAAGAAACGCTTTTCAGTTTGTTGTATAAAAAAACAAGTACTATTGATGCCTGTTGATTTCAAGACGTTCTTATCCTGTAAGCTGTCTTTTGTCCCTGTGAACCGCTCAGCATATAAAATATTAATTGTCCGTCAATATTTCCTGCACAATGTCCTCAATATCCTGCAACATCATGCATTTAAAATGTTTTTTAGGACAGGTTTTTAATCCAAAATTAGAACAAGGCTGACAGGGAAGATCCGGTACGACAAAATTCCTGTAGTTTGCTATTTGAGCACTCCCATAATACGGTTCTACAGCCAGCTTAGGTGAAGTTCCACCCCAAACAGCCAATACCTGTTTATTAAATGCACAGGCAATATATTGCAGACCGGTATCATGAGAAATGACCCACTGTGACTTGCGCACCAGATCCGCAGAACCATTTAAGGAAAAATTCCCACAGGTATTCAGCACTTTTTGGCTTCGTGCCTGTCGAACCACCTGGTCACCTACGGCCCGGTCCTCTGGGCCACCCAGCAGCAAAACAGGATAGTCTAACCGGTCGACCAGTTCAATTAATTTAGAGGCAGGTAGTCTTTTTGTAAAATAGGATGCGCCAATTACAATCGCACCAAATCCCTGTTGGTAAAGCGCTGGTAAGGCGTTCAGAGCAACGGCGTCCTGTTCGGGAATAAAATAATCCAAACCCTGACCATCATCTTTGACACCAAGAGGCAAAAGTGTGTTCAGGCTTCTGGTTGTGATATGGGTAGCCGGCATAAAATCCCAATGGAATTTCGTGAGAAAAAACTTCTGAACAGATAATTTCTGATAGCTATACCATTTTGCATGCAGAAAAAACCGAAGTCGAAGGGTGCGCAGGTTTTTATGCAGATCAATTACATAATCAAATTTCTCCGCCTGGAGCTGCTTTCTGACTGCGGAAAAATCTCCATCAAAATAATGAAACTTGTCGATATAGGGATTAGCGATGGTAACCGCTTTAAATTTCTTCTTAGTAAGGAAATGCACCTGTGCATTTGGATACTGCAATTTAAGACAACGTAAGGCAGGTGTCGCCAGGACGATGTCGCCAATGGAAGAAAAGCGAATCACCAGAAATTTCATCTGTCTTTTTAATTAGGTTTGACCAGCTTTAGCGGCTTAAAGATTTTGGGTGCCATGGTGACCAGTACCAGACCCACAATCATCAGTATTACCGCAATGAGTTCTGCCTGTGAAGGATGAAAAAGAATATCATACTTGGTATTTACGCGAATCTGTTCAATCAGGAACCGTTCAGCACCATTTACAATAAGGTATAGTCCAAAAAGTTTGCCCGGATAAGTTATCTTTTTACGCAAGCTCCAGAGTAGCGCAAAAAGCAAGACGGACATGATGATTTCGTACAGCGGCGTCGGGAAAACCGGCAAAGGCAGATAATTACAATATTGTCCCCAATCGCAATTCGTCAGGGCGATTCCCTGTGAATTGACATTATGCGGATAAGAAAATGCAAAACACCAGTCGGGCAGCCAACTGACACCCTTAAATGCCGCGTGCTGCACCTCTCCTACAATTCCATATTGCTCAGTATGACTTTTAAAGAGTACGGCTGCCTGCTGAAACTGTTCGGGGCTACTTAATCTAAGCTTGCCATTCGGATTAGAAAGATAGGCACTATTAATGATACCCCAATCTCCATCACCTGCAATCTGACAGCCAATACGTCCCAACCCATAAGACAACATTAATATAGGAGAAACACTGTCCGCCACATTAATAAAACGCATCTTATTTTTCCGAAAATAAACCCAGAGGGCCATAATAGCCACAATAAGTCCACCATAAAATGTCAAGCCACTGGGGGAAAATAAATTGCCCCATGGATCTTGTATAAACCTGTCCCAGTTTTCTAAATTATCAAATATTTTTGCACCGATAAAACCACCTATAGCTGAAATTATCACAATGTCGCCGACGCGGTCACTTGGCCAGATTCTGACGGTTCGCTCCTCCGGTTTGGGTAATTTTGATTTATGTTTTTCCTGCCATTTAATGTATGCAAAAACTGCTCCCAGCAGAATACCTGCAAGCCAGCTTCCTGAAGTGGAGAATATATAAGCCTGTGGATTGGCCAGCGCGCCTTTTGCCAAAAAAACACCGAGAATCTTGTATCCGAAAATGAATCCTAACAGAAAGTTCAGAAACATTTCAGTGAAAGTAGCAGGCTTACCAATCGTTATCTTTTTCTCTGTGAAAGTAAAATAGCCAAGTGCCTGACGGCGCTTAAATTCTTTTGAAATCAGCCATGCAGAAACAAGAAAAGAAATTGCAACAAAGAAACCAAACGAATTAACAACCTTTAAGAATGAAATTTTAATACCGAATAAATCCCAAAATAGATAATACAGATTAGGGTACATTGCTCAATTTTTTAATGACCGGTACGCAATAATAAGCAAAAATTAAATATAATCGGTGCCTTAAAAAAATTCCTACATAGAAATGTAGGAATTATAACCCTTAAAACAACCAACATGAAAACGTTTATAACAAATTAATATTGCTTTAAAATATATGTGTAAAATTTGCTATCAAAAGTAACCAATAATGGCTATATAACCCAAATAATTCTTTTTTATTTTGTCAAAGCCTTCTCTAGTACCTCCTGCATGGTCCTAACATAACTGAACTTCACGCCTTTGATAAATGTGGGATCGATCTCTTCCACATCCTTTTCATTCTCAAAACATAAAATCAATTCCTTTAGTCCTGCACGATTTGCCGCAAGTACCTTTTCTTTGATGCCGCCTACAGGTAGTACCTGACCACGTAAAGTAATTTCACCGGTCATGCCTAAATAGGGTTTTATTTTCCTATCCGTAAAAGCCGACGTTATGGCAGCCAGCATGGTAATCCCCGCACTGGGGCCATCCTTTGGTACGGCACCTTCAGGTACATGGATATGGATATTTTTCTGTTGGAAAAGTGCCGGATCAATCCCAAATTTACGGGCATTTGCTTTTACAAAAGTAAAGGCTGTAATGGCACTTTCTTTCATAACATCCCCTAAATTACCCGTTAATTTAAGTTCTCCTTTTCCTTCGCTTAGTAAGGCTTCTATAAATAAAATATCTCCGCCAACACTTGTCCATGCTAACCCAACAGCAACACCGCTGATACTAGCGATGCGGTACAGCTCATTGGAATATTTTGTCTTACCCAGGATTTTTATAATCAACTCTTCTGTTATGGTAGCGGGCACGGGTGCATCTGTTGCGACTAATTTGGCCACATAACGCATAACACTGGCCAGTTGTCGGTCCAACTCTCTAACACCGCTTTCGCGGGTATAACTTTCAATAATTTTCTCGATTACTTTGGGGCTTATCTTAAATTTAGTCTTTCCCAGTCCATGCGCCTCTTTTTGTTTAGGCACCAAATATTTTTTGGCAATTTCTACCTTTTCCTCAATCGCATATCCGTTTAAATTAATAATCTCCAGCCGATCCCTGAGCGCCGGCTGAATCCTTTGCAGATCATTGGCCGTAGCAATGAATAGGACCCTGCTCAGATCGTATTCTAACTCTAAGTAGTTGTCGTAAAAAGTCGAATTCTGTTCCGGGTCGAGTACTTCCAGTAAAGCAGACGAAGGATCGCCCCTGTTTTCATTGCCTACCTTATCAATTTCATCAAGAATAATTACCGGATTGGAGGTCTTGGACTTCTTGATATTCTGTAGAATCCTACCGGGCATCGCGCCGATATAGGTCTTACGATGGCCCCTGATTTCACTTTCATCATGCAGACCACCCAGGCTCAGACGGATATACTTCCGGCCAATAGCACTGGCGATACTTTTCCCAAGCGATGTTTTTCCGATACCCGGTGGGCCTACAAAACAAAGAATCGGGCTCTTCATATCCCCTTTGAGTTTGAGGACGGCCAAATATTCTAATATTCGTTCTTTTATTTTTGTTACGCCGTAATGGTCGTGATCTAAAACCTTTTTAGCATAATCAAGATCATAATTATCCTGGCTATAATCGTCCCAGGGCAGATTCAGGATAAAATCAGTATGATTATATAAAACTGAGTAATCTGGTGTACTGGAATGCATCCGCTCCAGTTTGCTGATATTCGAATTAAACAGCTCCTTGGCGGATTCGGGCCATTTTTTTGTTTCGGCCCGTTTTCTCATGGCAGTAAGCTCCATATCATTCTCACCACCTAATTCATCCTTAATGCTCTTAAGTTGCTGCTGTAGAAAATAGTCCCGCTGTTGTTTGTCAATTTCTGAACGTGCATTATTGGTCACTTTGTTTTTCAATTCAGCGAACTGAAGTTGTTTTTGAAGTAACCCTATTAATTTCACGCTACGGTCTTCAATAGAACTAAGTTCTAATAATTCCTGTTTCTCACGAATATCCGTATTCAGGTTGCTACCCACGAAATTGATCAAAAATTCCGGACTTTCAATATTGCGTAGTATAATTGAGGCTTCCGTCGGCATATTGGGAGATAGCTGAATAATCTGTCCTGCCAGATCTTTAATACTACCTATATGTGCGTCAAAATCCTCATTTTCAGGCAGTTTCTGATCTACAAAAACGTTGATCTTTGCTTTAAAATAAGGCTTCTCCTGGCTTATTTTGGTAATCTCAAAGCGTTTTTTCCCCTGGATGATAACGGTTGTTCCGCCATCCGGCATCCGGATTAATTTGATAATTTTAGCCACGGTACCGATACGGCATAGGTCTTTAACGGCAGGTTCTTCAATACTGTCGTCCTTTTGAGCCAATACTCCGATCAATTTGTTACCTTTATAGGCATCGGTTACCGCACTGATGCTTTTGTCCCGGCCAACGGTAATTGG
>DATJDF010000230.1:0-4120 GCA_035497555.1 Arachidicoccus sp.
GTATGCAAACTTATATTCATCCAGATCATTTTAGTTTAACAGAGGTGCAGGAGACCTGTATCCAAAATGCAATTGTTTTACTGCACCGCCGACACCCACAGCTTCGAGTCAGTTAACCACGACAGTTATACACCATAATTAAATATGTTAGTTAACTATAGGTCCATGCCCTCCGAAATATTTCCCGAATTCGGCAATTGAATTCCTGATTCGGTAAATGATTATCACCATAATAATACAACTTTGGATAAGCAAAAAGAAAAATTATGTGTGATTTTACAAACTTATATTCGGAAGAAAACGGATTTGTGCTCCGTTGCAAACATTGCGAATCTTATCAAATCGGCTATGGCGGTCTAATGCTATCGCTAAATTCAATAGACTATATGCGTTTCTGTGAACTATTGCAGTATCTCAGTGGGAAGGAATTACCCTTTGAAGCAATGCAAAGTAGGAACATTGTGATACCCACTCCCTACGCTGGCGTAAATTTCTTACTCTGTCAGCAGGAGATCCGGACTTTACACCAGATTTTGGCGGCCGCCGAAAATGAAAAGCTCGCCCAGTCCATGCTGGCGCTTTTCAGGTGCAGTGGTTAATTACCTTTGATAATCTAATTAAGCCCAGGTGGCACGGCCTCTATACGAATGCGCTTAGCTTAGCTTTCTGATTCTTTTCCGGCACTTTGTTCAAAAGCCCTCCAGCCTGGCACAAACAGACATTTAAAAATCCGGCGTTCAAAATCCGAAACTCCTGTATACAACAGCAGGACGGTGCTTGATTTTTAGTATGCCCTTTATTTACGGGGAAGTCCGGCGCTCTGATAAAGCCCGGACTTTTTTTAATCTCCTTCTTTACACATATTGCCCTACATTTGGCTATTCTTAACGCTATTGAAAACCATAATGCAATGGATATCTCCGTTAAATGGTCGCATTATTACGCCGGCGCAGGTGCCCTGATTACCTGGGCCGCTGTTTTGATCCAGTTCATAGTAATGCTCAACAACCGCACAGATACAGTGGGTACAGTCACGATTCACTTCCTGAGCTATTTTACCATACTTTCAAATATTTTAGTCGCCCTTAGTTTCACCCTATGGTTTTACCGCCCTGCTTACCCAACCGGTAGTCTGTTCGGTCCGGGCTACTTTACCGCGATCTGTGTTTATATTATTGTTGTGGGGCTCATATATAACCTGGTTTTACGGAAAATTTCTACGGCAGAAGGGCCGAACAGACTTCCAAACGAGCTTTTGCATGTGCTCGTTCCGCTGATGTATTTGGTATTCTGGTTACTGGTGATTCCAAAAGGCTCGGTCACGCTGCAGCAAAGCTGGAGCTGGCTGATCTTCCCGGCTTGTTATTTTCTGTATACCATTTTGCATGGTAAGGCAACGGGGTTTTATCCTTATCCATTTACCAATATAACTGCGCTCGGTCTGGCCACTGTGCTGCGTAATTGCGCCTTAATCGCCATCCTCTTCTGGTTCTTATCAGCGTTGCTGGTCGCTCTGAAATCGAAAGTGGGCAGTTAGCAAAAACCTCAAATTAGCCCAATCTAATCGCATAGCTCTCTTTTTCCCTACAGGTATAAAACCCTAAAAAGCAGTATTTCTTTTAAAAATACTGCTTTTTAGGGTTTTATTCATTTGACTTTCCGCTACTGCTAATTTCCCTGGTGGATTAATCTGCCTCAGCGATTACCTCTTTTACTTCAGGTATCATACGTTTCATCATTCCTTCAATGCCAGCTTTCAATGTAATCATCGAAGAAGGGCAACCACTACAACTACCCTGTAGCATCAAATTCACGACACCTTCGTTATAACTTTTATATTGGATGGCACCCCCATCCATCTCAACCGCGGGGCGAACATAGTTATCCAATAATTCCTTAATCCTTTTTACGATATCATCATCATCTGCACTAATTGCATTGGAAGATTCCGGAACAATTTTGGAGACTTCATCTTCATTGATAATCGTACCGCCATTTTCAATATATTCCTTTAAAAACTGTTTTACCTGCGGGATAACTTCCTGCCAGTCTTCCACATCATTTGTTTTCGTCAGAGTGACAAAATTACTGGCAATAAACACGCTCCTGATGAAGGGAAAACTGAATAACTCTTTTGCCAGCGGCGAAGGGCCCGCCATTGTTTCATCCTGAAAATCAATGCTTTTTCCTGGATACAATAATTTGTTAGCAACAAATTTCATCGTAGCCGGATTGGGCGTCATTTCCGTATAAATACTGATAATTGGATTTCCTGTCTTAATCATAATCAAAAATTTAGATTCTGTCGCAAAGATACTATAAACCGGGCGGTTAAAAGTATAAAAATTCCTCAGATCTGCGTTGTTTCAGGCTGTTTTGCCACATTTTACATTGATATGACAAATACTTTACAAAAGGAAACGACCTGCCAAATAATCCGGGCCTCTCAGCCTGACTGCTTCCGTATCTGACGCTCCCGGCCAAACTTAAGAGCACCATTTGATTTGCTTTGAAAAAATCCGGAATCCTTTGATATACATCCATTTTAAGGATTATTTTCTAAAATGCGCCGTTTTTGTTCATCAGGAGTTAGGTCTTCCTGGTGCGTCGCAATCCACCAGACATTCCCATTTTGATCTTTAACACCGCCGTACCGCTCACCTGCATGATACATCGTCGTGGGCGGCATTATTTCAACAGCACCCCTGGCAAGTGCTTTTTTAAAAGTCAGATCACAATCCCGCACATATATAAATAATCCGCCAGGAGAAATCTCAAACGCATTTGAGGATGTCCCTGCCATAATGATCGTGTCGCCGATTTTAATTTCTGCATGCATGATCTTACCGTCCGGCCGGTTCAGCATAAAACTCAGTGTACCATCGAAAACCGTTTGGACAAAATCGATCAGCAAGGGAACATCAGGTAGGATCAGATAGCAAGTCACTGTATGTTTGCCAGCAGGCTGAAAATCCGGATTGTTCATAATTTGTATTTTTTGGAAACTACCTTTGATTAAGATTAGGATGAGGCCAATGGCCGGGCGGGTATAAAAATAGCCAAAATATACCGGTAGGTCCCGTTGGATTTCGGGATGCGTCTTTAATCCACCGGCACTCTGCACATTTTTAGTTACCTTTTATCAATACCTGCTTTAATAATCAGCCGGCGCTGTCTTCTGCGGCGTGTAACTGTAAATTATGGTGTATTTTTGCCGGCAAATCAATTACAATTTTCAAGCATTATGCAATTGCATCCGCAGGATTTATCTATTGAAGCGTTCAACTACATTCTTCCAGACGAAAAGATTGCCCGCTATCCCTTAGCACAACGGGACCAGAGTAAATTACTGATATACCGGGATGGTCAGATAGAGGAAAGTACTTATGCAAAATTAGATGCACAACTACCGACAGCTACCTTACTTGTTTTCAATAATACCAAAGTGGTGGAAGCAAGGCTACTGTTTCAAAAAGATACAGGCAGTAAAATCGAATTATTTTGTCTGGAGCCCGCAGATCAGTATCCTGATATTACCACCGCCATGCTCCAAAAAGGCGGCGTCACCTGGAAATGCCTGGTGGGTGGGGCCAAAAAGTGGAAATCAGGTCGCCTGACTAAATCCCTCACTTTCGGGAGCAAGGATCAGAAAATTGTGCTAAGCGCTGAAAAAGTGGAAAAACAATCAGACAGCTTCCTAATTAGCTTTTCCTGGGATCAACCCACCTTAAGTTTTGCAGAAGTATTACATCTGGCCGGTCAGTTACCCTTACCGCCTTATCTCAACCGGGCAGTAGAGCCCAATGACCTGGAAACCTACCAGACCGTCTATGCCAAGTACGATGGCTCGGTTGCAGCACCGACTGCCGGTTTGCACTTTACACCCGCCCTGCTCCAAAAATTGCAAACCAAAGGCATTACCGAATCCTTTGTTACCCTGCATGTCGGGGCAGGCACTTTTAAACCCGTTAAAGCAAACAGGATGGAGGACCATGAAATGCACGCAGAGTTCATGGAGATCCCGGTAACTTTCATCTCAGAACTCCTGGCTAAATTACATACCGGCAAGGGAAAAGTGATTACAGTAGGCACCACTTCACTCAGGACGGTAGAAAGCCTG
>DATJDF010000231.1:0-7277 GCA_035497555.1 Arachidicoccus sp.
CAACCTATTCCCAGCAGTAATGATGAATACGGCACTGCAGCTGCCTACATGGCACGCCTGATCTATTCCTATAAACAACGCTATTTACTGACAGCTTCCGTAAGAAGAGATGCCTATTCTGCCTTTGGCGATGACTTCAAATGGGGCACCTTCCCCGCTGTCGCTCTGGGCTGGGAATTTACCAAGGAACCCTGGTTTAAAGCCAGCTGGCTGAATTACGGTAAACTGAGGCTTTCTTATGGTGTTAACGGTAACCGTGATATAGGTCGTTATGTGGCCTTATCGAACCTACAAACAGGCAAGTACTTCCATGTCGGCAAGGATGGAACCGTAGAATCCGTTTCAGAAATATATGTGGAAAATATGGCCAACCCCAAATTACAATGGGAAAGAACTGCGGCATATAATCTTGGTCTCGATTTTAATCTATTCCACGGAATATTGACAGGCAGTATTGATGCTTACAAAAGTAAAACAACAGATCTACTGGTTAAAAGATCACTTCCGGATATAATAGGCTCTAATTATATTTGGACCAACCTGGGCCAGATCGACAACAAAGGCCTGGAATTCAATTTAAGCTCCAAAAATATTGACCACCCGGATTTCTCCTGGAACAGTTCTTTCAACTTCTCACTGAACCGTAATAAAATTGCCAGCCTATATGGTGACATGCAGGACGTAATGGACGCTGATGGTAATGTAATCGGGCAAAAGGAACCAGATGATATTGAAAATGGCTGGTTCATTGGCAGAGCCCTGGATGCCATCTGGGACTATAAAGTACTTGGGGTCTATCAGGAAAATGAACTGGAGCAGGCCAATAAATACGGACAACAGCCCGGAGATTTTAAGATTGAGGACGTCAATGGGGACGGGAAATACACGAATGAGGACAAGCAGTTTTTGGGCTTTAAGAACCCGAGATTTGTCTGGTCCTTACGCAATGAGTTTACTTTCCTGAAGCACTTCAACCTGTCATTTATGCTCTATTCGCATATCGGACAGATGGCGCAGTACAACCAGGCAAAGAATAATAGCGGCTTTATCGATCGCAGTAGTTATTATGACCTTCCTTACTGGACGCCTGTCAATCCCATCAATAATTATGCGCGCTTATTCTCCAGTGATGGTGGCGCTTCCTATTCAGTCTGGCGCAAACAGTCTTTTGTCCGGCTGGCCAATATCTCACTGGCTTACAGTTTCCCGAAGGACCTGATTAAGAAGGCACAGATACAGGACCTAAGGGTGTATTTTACGGTGCGCAATGCTGCCGTATATGCACCCGATTGGGATTATTGGGATCCTGAGTACAGTGGACCTTCCCCCAGAACTTATACTTTGGGACTGAATATCACATTATAGTCAGATTAAAAATTATCACTTTATGAAAAATTATTCAATAAATAAGTATTACAGCGGAGTACTGCTGATCATACTTCTCATAGCAGGTAGTTGTACCAAGGACTACCTTAAACCTAAACCGCTTTCTTTTTACACCCCGGAAAGCACCTATAACACAGCAGACGGCCTCCGGGGCGCTTTAATCGCCTGTGAACGCAATTTAAGATATAACTGGTCCGGTGATGGTGCTCCGGAAATCACACAGTTGATTTTTTCAGATATTGCGGTTGACGGTACGGATGACAAATCCGGTCCGGCGCAGAATATGGATTTACAGATTACGCCGGACGCTATCAATAGCGACAATGATGATCCGGATCATAACCGAATCTATTATTTCTGGCATCAGGGCTATTTTGATATAAAATATGCCAATACCGTTGTCACCTATATTGATCAGCCAAATTGGGATACGACAGACGCCGCGGCTATGGCGGAGCGTAACGACATCCTGGGTCAGGCCTATTTTCACAGGGCTTTCCGTTATTATGAATTGACCAATGAATTTGGAGACGTTCCCTGGATCGGCAAGCTGTACAACGAGCCCAAACTTGACTTCCAGACTGTCAAAAGAGAAGTTATTTTAAAGAAAATCAAATCTGATATGGAATTTGCCGTCCAGTGGGTGACAGATGATAAGGCCAAGGGGGAAGTCACCAAGGGTGCCTGTCAGCATCTACTGGCCAAGATCGACCTGGCACTGGGAGACTTTGACGGCGCGATTAAACAAACATCTGACCTGATTAATGGTGGTGCCTATCATCTGATGACGGAACGCTTTGGTGCGGTCGCTAACGACCCTTCGCATAATGTCGTTTGGGATCTTCACCATAACAGTAATAAAGATATAGCAGCTAACAAGGAAGCACTGATGCTGGTCATTGACAAGCCGGATATGGATGGAAATTTTGCCAAAGGAACACAGATAATGCGCCAGACGATGCCTTATATTGGCGGTGCCAAAATAAATACACCGCTCGGCAACAAGGGGGTTTCTGACAAAGTAGACATTGACTTTTCCTTTACGGCCAAATATGGACGTGGACTCGGTAGATGCCGACCCAGCTGGTATACGGAGAAGTTGATCTGGCAGAATGCAGGAAATGACCTGCGTCATGCACCAGGTAACTGGATCGAGATGGAAGATATCTTGTATAACAATCCTGCGCTGAAAGGCAAGGATCCCTATTACGGGAAACCGCTTCAGAAATACAGTGATGCCGGTGTCCTGCTCTGTGCAGACACCTTAAGGGAATGGTATGGATTTC
The DNA here is from genome assembly GCA_035497555.1 of Arachidicoccus sp. Lineage (GTDB taxonomy): Bacteria > Bacteroidota > Bacteroidia > Chitinophagales > Chitinophagaceae > Arachidicoccus. Next base: position 2,673 of record DATJDF010000231.1, read on the forward strand.
CATATTATAAACTATTTATTCCAGATGACATCAATACACCGCCCAGAGGCGGCAATGGAGACTGGTATGTCTACCGCCTAGCCGAAACATACCTGGTCCGGGCAGAAGCCTACTTTTGGAAAGGTGACCTTGTTAATGCAGCAGCGGATATCAATGCCGTACGTACCAGGGCCAAAGCGACACCCATTGCTCCTGCCGATGTTGATATGGCTATGATACTGGATGAAAGAACACGTGAATTGTATTATGAAGAAGAAAGAAAAGTGGAACTTACGCGTATTGCCTATCTCTATGCGAAAACAGGCAAGGCCTATCATGGGAAAACCTATACAATGGCCAACTTTTCGACAAATAACTTCTGGTATGACCGGGTTATAGAGCAGAACAATTATTACCGTGAAAACAAAGTCACGCCCCATGGTGACATGTATAAAATCAGTCCATATCATGTGCTCTGGCCAGTCCCGCAAAGTGCGATCGATGCTAACACAGGTAAAAGGATCAACCAGAATCAGGGTTATTCCGGTTTTGAACGCAATATAGCAGCGCTGGATCAGATACCGGTTGATTAGTGAGATATTATAAATCCGGCAAAAACAGCTATGAACAAAAAAAATGCAGTCACATCTATATTGTGGCTGCATTTTCATTTAGAAAAATATCAAGAAAGAAAGTCTATTTTAAATCCAGCACTGCCAGAATCGGGCAATGATCCGATGGAAATTTACCGTCGTCATAGGTATCGCTTAATACACCCCATTTTTTAACCGTAAATTCCTTAGAACAAAAAATATGGTCAATTAAATCATCCGCATGTTCCTTCCCGAAACCGTTAAAGGAACCGCGAGGCGCATAAGGATTTTTGGCCAGCACGTAACTGTCTTTTAGTTGATCAGAGGAAGCAAGTGTTTTATACCAGCTGGTGGCATTGCCACCATTAATATCACCGGTCATGATGACCGGGCTTCCTGCTGCAATGGCTTTAATTTTTGCGAGCATTAATTTACTGCTTTCATTACGCGCATTATCCTTTTCATAATCATAATGTGCGTTAAAAACATAAAAAGTCTTACCGGACTTATTCACTTTTAGCTTTACCCAGCTGCAAATACGGTTGCAGCAAGGTGCATCCCAGCTTTTGGAAGGTACATCAGGAGTAGCAGATAACCAGAAATCGCCTTTATCAAGCAATGTGAACTTACTTTTTTTATAAAAAATTGACTCATGTTCACCTGCCAACTTACCATCATCCCTACCGATTCCATAATAGGTATACTCCGGAAGTGCTTTGGTAAGTGTTTCTAGTTGAGGCTGCAAGGCTTCCTGGACACCAAAGACGTCAAAATCATGGAACTCAACCAAAGCAGCCACCTTGGCACCTCTTACCGCCCATAGATTGCCTGAGTCATGTGTATTTTCATAACGGATATTATAACTGGCTATCCGTAATTTCTGCGCATTCACCTGTCCGTTCATGCATATTATTGCAATACATAAAACGGCAATTGCCTTGCCTGCGCCATAAAAACCAGAAACCTTAATTTTATTAATATCTTTTTGATTCATGCGGTCTTTTAATGTCATTCAATGATTTTTTAATGATTACTAGAATATGATTTATCTAAAATCAAAGGTAAACAGAACTTTTGATTCAAAAGGCAGGACAAATTATTTTCAAAAATGCCCTGCCAGGGTTGAATCATCACCAAAAAATTTAAGGAGCAGGCTGCTCTTCCCAGCCGGGGTTCTGTTTCAGGTTGCTGTTCACCTGGATATCTTCATAAGGAATGGGATATAGATACTGGTACGATTTCCAGACCCGGGGAATATTACTTAGCCACTCTAATTCGCCATAAGTACCATGTTCGAGTGTCTGCGGCTCTTTGGAAACATTTACATAAGTCACGCCGGTAATTTTATCTGATGGCATCGTTGTATAGAAACAAACATCCATAATACCATCTCCATTCAGGTCCATGGGTTTGTTCAAAGCAGGCACATAAAATCCGTTCCATGGTTTGGTTAGCAACTCGCCGTGTTTCCACCTGATCAGGTCATCCATCCTAAATCCTTCCAGGGTCAGTTCTATGCCGCGTTCACGACGGATCTCCATGATGACCGGATCAGAAATATCCGGGAAGTAATTTTTCTGCATGTAAGGATCCACTTTTACGGGTAACTGATCCAACCCACCAGTTATACCTGCTCTGCCGCGAAGTGCGCCAATCGTTTTAATCCAGTCCTGGTTTGTCAGTTTACCGAGTTCTGCTTTGGCTTCTGCGTAATTTAACAGGATCTCTGCATACCGCATTAACGGTACAGAATTCGTATTCAGTGTACCGCCGTCATAATACATATCATCGAGTGACCATTTTATCGGCATATAACCGGTATAAGTATACGAGAAGGTTGGCGGTGCAGGGATTTTATTGCCACCGGTAATACGTTGATAACCGCCCATTCTGATGGTTTGTTGTAACCGCAGGTCCCGATTTTTGACCTCGTCAGCAAAAACCATCGTCTCATGACCAACCTTGTCTGTAAAAGGCGTCCCATCAATATTTAAAAATGTATTGATAAATGTGCGGGTAAAACTAAAGCGACGACCATAGGTAGCACTGGTAAAATACCAATTGGCGTCATTGAATTTAGCCAGGGAAACACTACTGACATCGGCTAGCATTACCTCTGTAGCAACTGGTGCTTCACTGATAAATAAATTTCTGTAGGGTTGATCACCGGCTGTATTCAAGCCGTACTTTCCACTAGCCATAACAGAATCAGCCGCATCGGCAGCCAGTTGTAAATATTTATCTGCCGAGCCTGTCAGTTTAAAAGAGGTCTGGTATTTACGGAAAGTGCCCTCAAAAAGGCAGACTCTTGATTTAAAACCGAATACCACGCTTTTGGTAATGGTGCTGCGGGTCGGATCGTCCCATGCCTTTATATTAGCTGCAGCAAAGTCCAGATCAGCAACAATCGAATCCATAATGAGTACACGGGGATCACGGCCTTTATATAACAAAGCGGTATCTCCTATATTCAAGGGTTTACCATACCAGGGGACATCTCCAAAACGTACCATTTTATCAAAATAAAAATAGGCCCGAAAGAAACGGGCTAGCCCCAAATAATTGTTTCGTACATCCTCAGGTACACTTGGATTGGTGCAGTTCACAATAAAATAATTGACATTGCGGAGTTTATCCCAATCCCAGCCACTGCTCTGACGGGAGGAATAGGCCCCCTCCCGTACATAGTCAGGCGCGCTGCTGATGGCACCATAATCAGACAGATCAACGTCTGTCTTATAAGGTGTACTGATGCTTGGTAACATATCATAAAATGACAGGGAATAAAGTTTCAGCCCGTCTTCACTGCCAAATACGGCCGGCTTCGTGGCCGTACTAACGGCAGACTGCTCCAGTTCCTTCGTACAGCCTGGCGCCGTAATGGCCAATAGTAATACGCCTATCAATAAGCAGTATATATTATTTAGTTTCATAATTGTCATGATTTAAATTGTTTCGCTTAAAAATTTACGCTTAATCCAAAAGTGATGCTCTTAAGAATTGGATAGTTGTTCCCGTTACCGTTAGTACCGTTAGTCAGCACCCGATCAGAACCCTGGATGCTTTCTACATCCATCGCCTTTGTATGCTTATAAAGAGGTGAAGCAGACCAGAGATTCTCTCCTGACAGGTAGACTTTGGCACTCGCAATATGTAATTTCTCCATCCAGGCTTTAGGTAAGTTATAGCCGATCTGCGCATTTTTCAGCCGGATATAACGCGCGTTCTGTAAATATTTCGTCTGTATAGCCTTTAACTCGCCAGCACCATTTTGGGCCACATAACCCCTATAGCGTGGAAAATAAGCGTCAGGATTTTGCTCTGACCAGATATCGTCCATTTGCGATTTAAATGCATAATTATAAGGGCGGTTGTACTGTCCCCAGAAGACATCCGCTTCCCCGCCTGGCCACCAATCCTGTTTCAAAACACCCTGGAAGAACAGACTCACAAAGAAATTAGCGTATTCTCCGGACAGGTTGATACCGTAGTTATAGCGCGGCGTGCTATTGCCAATGATCTTCATATCTCCCGGATTATCCACCGTATTGTCCCCATTATTAATGACGCCATCGCCATTTAAATCTTTAAACTTAATATCTCCGGGAAGCCAGGTCCCCGAATTTGATGCTTTGAAAAGTGCCTGTGACCCTTTTGCATTTGCAACATCCTCGGCCGTCCAGTAGCCGTCCGTTACATAACCCCATATTTCTCCCACTTTCTGCCCGGCATAGTAATCTGTCAACTTGCGGGTTGCATTGTTAAATTTATCGATGGTGGCAGTATAATCCGACATCCAGAGGCCGATGCTATACTTGAAGGGCCGGTCATGTAAATTAAAAGCATCCGCCCAGGTCACCGCGAGTTCCCAACCCTTGGTAGTCATATCAGCATAATTCCCTTTTGGCACGGTCGCACCAAAGACTGCCGGCAGTGTCTGTCCAACCGTAAACATATTGGTGGTCTTGCGGGTGTAGAGATCCCCCGTTATATTCAACCGGTTGCCTATTAATGTGGCATCCAGACCCAAGTC
>DATJDF010000232.1:0-2680 GCA_035497555.1 Arachidicoccus sp.
TGCATTATCGAAAATAGCATTCAGCAAACCTGCAATAGTTAACTTATATCCAAACTTAAAGTGATAAATTAATTTTTCTTTATTGATCATAAAAGATGGATACCAACCACTAAAAATCCAATGTTGGATAGTAAATAAAAAAGATTGAGTCAAATTCATCCACACTAAACTCCATACACCATACCCCAAATAAGCTAATATTATTCCTACTATACCTCCCATAACAACAGAAGGCACCTGCATAGCCATTTGCACTTTAAATCGCATATCTTTCGTTAAACGGGTGGTTTGAACACCTACAAAGGCCGTAATAAAAAAAGATAATGAATAAACTCTTACAACAGGGGTTAAAATAGGCTGATTATAAAAGTCTCCGATAGTTGGAGCGGAAAAAAATAATATAATATAAACTAGTATGCTCACTCCTAAGTTTATAAAAAAAACTGTCGAATAGTCCTCATGGTCAGGATTTTTGGTCCTAATTAAAGAAGAGGTCATTCCGTTATCCATCAAACTATTGCCAATAGCAATAAAAACGGTTAACATTGCAATTAACCCAAATTCAGCAGGAATCAAAATTCTTGCTAAAATAATTTGAACAATAAAATTAATTAATTGTACACTAAACTGTTGGGAAAAAGTCCAAAACAGGCCAGAAATTGTTTTATTTTTTAAGGACACGGCGTTATTGACTAAGCGTTATTGCGGTTTTTAATTTGTTATTTCACATCCTGTCTCAAAATAAAATTTTTATCCCCTTTCATTAAAGCCACTTCTGAAAAGCTGCTTTGCGATTAATTCGATCCACATGCGCTTATGAGATAAATAATATTTGTATTATTTATTTTGATCTTCTCATAATAAAGGGACGGGATTTTTATGCTAAGAAATTGAAACAAAACTATTTGACACAGAATACCTGATAAACCCATTGTAATGATAGGAATCGGTCATCGTATAAAATTCATATTTATATATTTTGATCGTCAACAAAATGCTTTTCAAGTGAAATTTTGACGTGTATATAGTCCATAGTTCCGTATGTGTTACTAAAAATTGAACTACACAACCATACCCGCTGCCACTGTTTCATGCGTTGCATCATCCACCAATATAATACTCCCGGTAATGCGGTTTTCCCGGTAAGAATCAATCATCAGGGGCTTGGTCGTCCGGATCGTTACCCGGCCGATATCATTCGCCCGGAATTCCCTATCCTCGGGATAGCGCTCCAGGGTATTGATATCGATCTTATAAACCACATCCTTGATAATGGCCTTCTGACTGTTATTCGCGTGCATAATAGTGTATTTCGCACGGGGCTGCGGCGCCTTATTATTCAGCCAGCACAGCATGACATCAAATTCCTGGCTTACCGTAGGCAGGTTATTGGACCGGCTAATCATATCACCCCGGCTCACATCAATATCATCTTCCAGTGTAATCGATACCGACATTGGCGAAAATGCTTCATCCAGCTCTCCATTGCCGCCATCAATGGATTTTATTTTGGAAGTTAAACCAGAAGGTAGCACCGTTACTTCGTCGCCTTTACGCAGGATGCCGCTGGCAATGCGCCCTGCATAACCGCGGTAGTCAATAAAACCTTCTCGCTGTGGCCGGATGACCGTCTGCACAGGGAAACGGGCGTCAATCTTATTGATATCGCTGCTGATATGCAAAGTTTCCAGGGTATGCAATAAAGGAGCCCCCTGATACCAGTCCATATTTTGAGAGCGGTTTACCACATTGTCGCCATCCAGGGCACTGATGGGTATAAAATGGACATCCTTTACCAAAAGTTTGGAAGCGATCTGCTCATATTGCCCCAGGATCTTATTATAAACCGCTTCCGAATAATCCACCAAGTCCATCTTGTTAACGCAGACAATGATATGGGAAATATTGAGTAAAGAAGCGATAAAAGAATGCCTTTTGGTTTGCTCAATCACCCCATGCCGGGCATCTATCAGGATGATCGCTGCATTGGCCGTAGAAGCGCCGGTAACCATATTGCGGGTGTATTGAATATGCCCCGGAGTATCAGCAATAATAAACTTCCGCTTAGGTGTGGTGAAATAACGATAGGCTACATCAATCGTGATACCCTGCTCGCGTTCTTCGCGAAGCCCGTCGGTGAACATGGCCAGATCTACCTTTTCGTGACCCTTCTTTTTACTGGTGTTTTCCACAGAAGCCAGTTGATCTTCAAAAATGGATTTAGAATCATATAATAAGCGCCCGATCAGGGTGCTTTTCCCGTCATCTACACTGCCCGCTGTGGTAAAGCGAAGGAGTTGATTGTTGTATATCATAAGGTTACGAATTAACGCGAATTTTTGCGAATTACGCGAATTTTTGAGCGAATTAACGCGAATTACGCGAAGGGGTTGAGTTAATAATTCTTTTATAGAAAAGGGAAGGCTGACCAAAATTGATCAATATCCCTAATTCCCTTTTTGTAGCTTTTAAATAATTATTTAATTGATTATAAAAAGAAACCGGAATAAGGCTAACCGCCTTTACTTCCAGGATTATCTGATCGAAACAAATAAAATCAGCTTTATAAAATTTATTGAGTTTTTGTTCTTCATAAAATACGTCCAGTTTTACCTGGCGTTTAAAAGGTATTTCAGACTTAACGAATTCTTTCTCCAGAGCTTCTTCATATACTGCTTCC
>DATJDF010000233.1:0-7195 GCA_035497555.1 Arachidicoccus sp.
AATTACAAAATAGTCATATAACTCCAGGTTACTTTCAACCATTTGAGCAAAAAGTTTGATATCCTGTTCATGTAATATAATATTAATATCAGCGCTTTTCCCCAAAGTCTGCTTGAAGGATTGGTAAGTAATTAGTTTATAAGTAGATAGTTTATCAAAAATAACGAGCACCTTATCATTTATATTCTTTTTTACTTTAATATAGAATCCTTTTCCTTGACTGGCATCTATATATTCCATTTCACGCAAGATCGAATACGCTTTCTTCACAGTTTCCTTTGAAATACCTAATTCCGCGCTCAATACGTTCATTGAGGGTAAAAAGGTACCATCACTTAACTTGTTGTTCCGTATCTGATCCTCAACATAAGCGACTAACTGTTTGTATACTGGTACCGTTGAATCTAGATCAATTTTAAATTGCATTTTCAAAAATAACCCAAAAAAAAATTGCAGAACTCAATAATTAATATTAATTTTGATGTCACACCACACCACAACAGAGATAGTCGAACATCTGCAGACTATTTTTATTGATGCAAACTAAGGTAAGGCATTACTTAGCTTCTATTTAAATATGCCAATTTAGATTATTATGTACAAATTTACGAACAAAATTGCGCTTATAACTGGCGCATCACAAGGATTAGGACGGGGCATTGCCTTAGAACTTGCCAAAAGACAAGCAACAATAGTTGTAAATTATATAGGTAATGATGAGGTAGCAGAGAATACGCTAAAAGATCTAAGGTGTTTAGGTGCCACGGCTATAAAAATAAAGGCAGACGTAAGTAGTCCGGAAGAAGTGGACCGGCTATTTCAGGAGATAAAAAGTACTTATGGAAGGCTTGATATACTCATCAATAATGCGGGAACGTCACAGGCGAAGGACTTTTCTGATCTGGATATTGAAGACTGGCATTACATCATAAATACTAACCTTACCAGTGGTTTTCTATGCTCCAAAAAAGCAATGGAAATATTCAAAATTCAACGATCTGGCAGGATCATTTTTATTTCCTCTGTGGTTGCACAACAAGGCGCATTGTATGGACACGCGCATTATGCGGCGTCCAAAAGTGGACAGTTGGGGTTAATGAAGACACTCGCAAGAACAGGCGCACCACACAATATAACCGTAAATGCTGTTGCACCAGGCATCATTCGCACTCAACTGCTCGAAAGAATTCATGGGGAAGAAGGTATAAAAAAAATTTCAGATACTATTCCTCTGGGACTTGGATCAGTAGAAGATGTAGGAAATGTGGCAGCCTTTCTGTGCAGTGATGAGTCTAGATACCTTACGGGCATTACGATAGACGTTAATGGCGGAATGTATATTAGATAATGGTTCCAGATAAATACGTTCAGCAGACATTATATATTCGATACACTTTTAGGGGCTCTTAATAATAGGTTATAAGTGTTCAAATATGACCCCGGATATCACCAAAATTTCTATTATAAACTATTTCTCTAAGTAAAAAATTAAACCATGAGATTTATATATCAAAAAATTAAAATTTTATTGTTGATCGTTCTTCCATTTGCCTCTTTTGCACAAACTGCAAATTTAAGTAATAAGGTAGGGCAGGTAAATTATGCTGCAAAAGAAATCCAATTTGCATTTAACAATGGGTTCCCACAAATAAAAACAGGAGAAAATCTGAAATGGCTATTACGTCTGGAAGACCCCGAGCGAAACTTCGAAACAATAGAGATCAACGGCGAACAACAAAAATCAGTATTAAGGATCAATCCAGACGGGTTCACGGTTCATTATACCAAATTAAAAGCCCAGGGTAAAGAATATCTGATCGACCTGGCCATTCATTTTAAAAAAGAGGCGGGCAGCTTTATCATATATCCGGCATTAAGAAATAATGAAAAAAAGCTGGTCGCAGTCGAATTCGAAGGCCCCATCATTCAGGGTATTAATGTAAAGTTAGAAGACTATAAGCTACTCATGCCCTCTGGCGTTGGCCAGGAGTTTATAAAGACACCTAACACCATTAACGTCAATAGTAAGGATAAGTTCAAAAAAAGAGTATCATGGGTTGAAAACAAGGATGCTAGCATATATAAAATCAGTTCGCATTATCCATCCCTCGATGCAACCATGCAATGGTGTGCATTCTCTGGTAATAATAATGGATTATACTTAGCTAGTCATGACGAAAAACATGGCTCAAAACAGTTTGCTATAAGCTTTTCCCAGGCGACTCAAAAATTCTCATTTGCCTTCATACATAAATTTGCCTGTCATCCGGGAGAAAACTATGAGGTAGCGAACCTTGTCATAGCACCATTTTCCGGAAGCTGGCATGCAGCGGCAAAGCTATATAGAACCTGGTTTAACACCTCGGTTATATTAAAAGATGTTCCAAACTGGGCAAAAAATGCTTCGGGCTGGATGTTGACTATTCTAAAACAACAAAATAATGAAGTGATGTGGGACTACCCTTCTTTAAAAGAAATGACTAAAATTTCGGATGAAAGAGGGCTAGATATCATCGGCATGTTTGGTTGGGCACATGGCGGTCATGACCGCTTCTATCCTGATTATTTTCCTGATACATTGATGGGCGGTGAACAGGCATTGGTAAAAGCGCTAAGTGATATTAGAAAAGCAGGCAAAAGATCAATCCTCTATGCAAACGGGCAGCTGATGGATCAAAATGGAACCACTTTCTGGGATTCTATTGGCAAATCGATAAATATTGTCAAAAAGGATAAATCATTAGATTTTTCAACATGGCACAAATATAGTGACGCACCAGCCAGGACGCATGGTATGGCATGCTTAAGCTCCGATGTGTGGTACAACCGAATGTTGCAGTTAGCCAAAGCAGCAAATGCATATGGTGCAGATGGCATACTCTACGACCAGTTAGCCACTTCAACGCCAAGATTTTGTTATGCAACCAATCATAACCATAAAACACCTGAGATAATGTTTACGGTTGATAAATATAATCTTTTGAGAAAGATCGAAAATACCATGAAAACCATCAACCCAGAGTTCATCGTGATGACAGAGGGTTTGAACGATGTCGTCATGAACACAATTTCATATTTCCACGGATATGAGAGTGGTGTCTTTGTACCAACACAAACAGAGATTGAAGCAAAATATGGCAAAACGGCACTAAGCTCCAATTTTCCAGAAATGTTCAAATATACTTTTCCGGAAATGTTGACCACCACGCGCAATCCAGCACCTGTAAATAACAGGCTGATCCTTAATTATGCCACCGTTTATGGTTTTAGGCAGGAACTCGAATCAAGATATGCTGCTGATGTAAAGTATCTCAAAGAAAATAAAATACCCACTCCGGAAGATTATCACAATGTAAATAATAAGCCGAATTTAGACCTTGTGAGATCTCAGGATCCCATTGCCATGAAAAACTATACAAAATTGATTATAGATTTCCAAAGAGAGAATTCGGACTTGCTGTGGCATGGGAAATTTATCGACGACGACAATATTGTCGCTGTGGAAGATCAGGTTGTAGCTAAAGCATTTGAGAACGGAAATAGATTGGGTGTGGTAGCTTGGAATTATAGTACTCAGCAGCAGGGTTTTAAGTTGGATGTACCCGGATATGTGCTGGAAAATGTAACTGAACCAGGCATTAGTGTTGTGAACCCTAAAAAACCCATAGCGGCAAATAGTATTCGTTTATATGTATGGAAAAAAAAGCTATAAAAGGAAGATTATTGAAAATAAACCCGATTATGTTCCAAGCAAAGAGTATCAAATGGGTTTTCGTAAAGATTTCCGAAGATGCGAAAGGACGAATTAGAGACATAAGCGATGTAGGGATATAAATGCAACGGGACATACAGTTGAAGATATCATAACGGTAGTAGCTTGAAGACTATATTGGTGTCTGGATCCGCAGCATTAATACAGAAAAACGATAGCCCATTAGTCGCTGTATTAATGAATGCCGCCATGCAGATAGGGGCCTCAGCAATACATATAGCAATTGCCAATGGGTAAGTGTTTGCAGAAATTGGTTAAAAAATTGAAGCTGGAGATAATATTTGATTGTCATTTGCCGCCACGATCAAGGAAGACATGCAGGAACGAAAGCTACATATGCGACTATGGGAGTTTTTATTGGTAACTGTTAAACGTGTAATCGAATCTTTGGATGTGATAATTAGTATTTTTGTTTTTTCGAAAATCGGTCCAGATACCAAAAAGTGAAAAGCGGTAAGGCAAACACCTGATATATGAAAACCAACCATGATAATAGGCCTTGTAATTGATTTTCATTCATCCTTACGAAAATTGCTTGTCCTGATGAGCCGTTGGAAAATATAACCGTACAAAACAAATTCCATCCTAAATGCAAACCGATTGGTAAATAAAGGGAGCTCGTTTTTTTGCAAATGCAAAAGCCCACGAAAATCCTTCCCTCATAAGCATCTATATTATTGAATAATTTATGTTAAAAATCTAATGTCTTTCATGGTAATCTACCAGTGCCTGCATCGGTGATGCCAGTGTCTCTCCAACACGCATCCCAAATTTAGCGGCGATCAACTGTAATTGTTCTTTAAAGTGAAACCCAATAGAACCCACACAATTAAAACTGTAAGATTGAAAGTCCGGATATCGACTGACCAAATTTTCAAAAAAATCAAAAAATGAATTTTCAATAAGTGATGCAAAGTAAGAATCCTTTTGATATTTATGGACAAAAACAGCAAATTGCGCGCAAAACCGGTTGGCTAATGGCTGTCCATAAACCTTATCAAAAATGGCCTCCTTGTCCATACCATACGTCTTAAAAAACAGATCCCTCACAGGTTTGGGCATCTTCTCCCTTATATAATCTGCCAGTAGTATTTTGCCCATATAAGCGCCACTACCTTCGTCTCCCAATATAAAACCCAGCGAATCAATATTAGATACAATATTTTGCCCGTCATACAAACAGGTATTACACCCAGTACCAAGGATCGCTGCAAATCCTGGGGATGATTGCAATAAAGCATGAGCGGCTCCTAAGAGATCAAGATGCGTTTTTATTTGGGCATTAGGGAAGACACCATTTACACCTGCTTCGAGAATATGTTCAGCTTCCGGGAAGCAACCGGCGCCGTAATAATAAACCAGGTTGACTTCGCCCGTAGGCAAATTTGCAGGTATGGCAATTTTAAGCGATTTGCTAATATACGCGGCATCCACATAATAAGGGTTATATCCTTCTGACTCAAAATAAACGGGCGGTTTTCCTCGATAGACAAGTGCCCAACTTGTCTTTGTCGATCCACCATCGGCAATTAATATCATATTTTCTTTTTTAAATCAACGTTAATCTTCCCTCTTCCTACCCTATGCCCTTTTACAGCGTAATAATAGATGACTAAATAACAAGGGATTACAAGCCAGTAGGCCTGCTGCGCATTAAAATGATCAGCCAGCCAACCATAGATTAAAGGTAAAACGGCACCACCCGATATAGCCATTACCAATAAAGATGACCCTGATTTTGTAAAATCCCCCAATCCGCTAATTGCTAATGGCCAGATAGAAGGATACATCAATGAATTAGATAATCCTAATAGCGCCACAAATACAACAGAGGTTAATCCGTCTGTCGCCAATGCCAATAAGACAAAAATACAACCAAAAATAGCCGAATATTGTAGTGCCTGTTTTTGGGTAAAATATTTAGGGATACAGATAATACCTATAAAATAACCCACCAACATACCGGTTAAGGTAAATGACGTGAAAAACATCGCATAACTCAAGGGGATATTCTGAAAGGCGCCATACTTGATAATGGTATTACCTGCAATGACTTCGACACCAACATATAAAAATAGCGTAAAAACACCTAATAACAGGTGTGGAAATTGGCGGATACTTGTTTTTGGCCTAACCAAGACCGAATTGTCCATTTCCACTACTTGTCCTATTTCAAAGCGCTCATCTTCCACCGGTATGTCTACCGGTGGCTCCTTTACTTCTGGCAATCCGGACCGGTAAATCCAAAAAGCCATTCCAGTGAGTATAATACCCATAATCAGATAGGGAACGATCACACGGTGCGCTAAATTGCTCAGTATGGCATTTTTGTCAATTTCACTGAGATGTTGAATGCTGGCGGCAAGGCCGTCAGCGTTATCCAGAATAATAGCTCCTAATATAGCAGGTGCCACAATACCAGCAACACCGTTACATATACCCATAATGCTCATTCTTTTTGCCGCACTCTTTTCTGGACCTAGTATCGTTACATAAGGATTTGCGGCGGTTTGAAGCAGTGCAAGGCCAGCACCCTGGACAAATAAGCCCAATAAAAAAAGCGGATATGCACGTTCAATAGCTGCCGGTATAAATAGCAGAGAACCTAATGCCACAAATAAAAGGCCTATGGCCAGCCCTTTTTTAAATCCCAGTTGGCGCAATACCCATCCTGAAGGCAGGGCCATTACAAAATAAGATATGTAAAAGGCAAAAGCTACCAAATAGGCCTGAAAATTATTAAGTTCACAGGCAATCTGCAAATAAGGAATCAGCACTGAACTCAACCAGGTAATAAAGCCAAATACAAAAAACAGCGCCCCAATAATAACTAATGGATGCATGCCTTTTGTACTTTGGATCTTGGTATCCTTTATATCATTCATATCCTTCATAAAGTTTGTATTGTTTTAAAGCCCGATCGTTAATTTCTGATGATAAAGTGCCCTGGAATCTATTTTGGTTGTATGATAGGATATCCCATGCAATGTAATAATTAAAAAAATCCATCAGTTATTTAAATGTCTTAATAGCGTTTATGACGATGTCAAAAACATTTACGGGTGGTATACCGCATTGACCATACCAGAAAAAGGAGCCGTAACCTTCATAGGTCTGGTTCTTAATATGCCAGTCTTTAGGTAAATAACTGGCGACATCATTACAGTAACCAGCTACCGAAACCGTTTTATCGGGCCATATTTTCCGAATGGCGGGGCCATATTCATTTACGACCTCTCTGGACAGACCCACTAGTTTCCAATCACCAATATTTATCTGCTGAATGTATTCAGGCAGTTCGTTTTGTACCTGATCCTTTTTGTAGCGATCCAACATCAAATCAGACCAACGGACATTTTTCACCGCTTCAACATCATCAGGTTTGTTTTCATTCTCTTTTCTAAAGGCGTCGATCCAGGACTT
>DATJDF010000234.1:0-8180 GCA_035497555.1 Arachidicoccus sp.
CGTAATGAACAGGTAATAAACGGTTAAGTATTGGTATCACATCTTGCTATTAAACTTGCTGATATAATTTGAGAACAAATATAAGCAACAATTAACAGAAGAATATATTAATAGATTATGAGCACAAACAAGAATGATCATATAGATCGAAAACCAAAACTATTTGTCGATGACAATATGATTCGCCCTCGCCATATTAGACAGCTCCACCAAACCCTTAATTTTCAATTTTTCAAATATTCTCCCTCTATAGGTACTTGCTGTAGAAGGGCTAAAGTTTAACTTATGTGCAATTTCAATAACTCCCAAGCCTTCCAATAAGAGCAGCATTACAGAGAATTCCCTTTTTGATAATAGATCAAATAGACTATTGGCCTCTTTGCTCATTTGTGAATCACCATGTTTATTTACGGATATTTCCGGAAAATAACGTTTGCCTAAATAAATACTACGAATTGCCTTCTTTAATTCTTCATCAGAATCAGATTTGCAGACATAGCCATACGCCCCTGCTTTCATATATCTTGAAGCAAATATTTCTTTAGGATTTACACTTACACATAATACTTTCAACTGAGGTAGTATTGTCAAAGCTTGTTCCATCATTGCCAGGCAGTCCATACCGGGCATAATAATATCACTTAACAGGATATCGTATTTTTTCTCCTTTATTTTTGCTACAACTTCATCAAAATCTTTGGCGAAATCGATCCTTGTGTTATTTCCGAGAATTTCACGGGTTAGAATTTCCAGTCCATACCGAACAGGAAAATGATCATCAGCAATAAGTACTAATAAGGACATAATGAAGTTTCATTAAATTAATTAACTTTATAACATGCACAACTGGATACGCCTTCGTAAAATTAATTCCTGCTAAGATATTAACTTAATAGCGCATTCATCCGATTTCTACGGAGTTAAAACAATAATGGGACGCTTTTTTTCGCCGTCCCACTATGTATTTAGTATAACTGTTCAAACACAAACAATAGCTGACTACATTAAAAAAATTAAAATCACTCAGTCCTCACATAATAATCGATTTTTGTGATGGTTCTTGCTGTCTCCAATATTATATTGATGTTATAATTTTTTTTAAGCCTTTTATAGCACAACACATAAACAGCAATTTATATGGTACTGCACACATTAATAATCTGACAAAATTAATTCAACACTAAATATCACTTTGTAGCTATACAGCTACAAAGTGATATTCTATAATTGCAGCATCTTTATAACCTCTCTAAGGATTAGAACTAAACAGAATATTCCATCTGAATGCTTAAATTTTTTCTCGTTGAATAAAATTTACTATTTAAAGATGAAGGCAGTATCTCACTTCACCTCCGATGCCGCTCATTCGAAGCCTTCTTCGAGAATGCTTTTGAACAGGATGATATCGATCAAAACATCGTTACTGTTCTTCCATATTTACACATGGCGATGAAGGCTGCAAGCCGTTTCATATTTCACCAGTAGTTTTACCTGCCAATAAGTAGAGGTCCAAAGTTACGACTGTAAAGATGCTATCTTGGTTTTGCTTTCACGTACATTATTCAGGGGGCATGATAAAGTAGCTTTCAGCGGGTGAAAGAAAATGACAGTCATCCCCTTTGAAACCTTCTATCCATAAGGATTCTAAAAAACTTAAGCCAGAAAACATTATTCAGTCCATCTCATTTTGTAGCTGTCTAGCTACAAAATGAGATGGACAATAGGTCTAGCTTTGTCAATAGTTTTGTCATAAAACTTCAAATTATTTACTAAACCTACAAATTATGGACACAAAAATTCTACGTAAAGTGCTGTTATCAGCAGCGTTGGGTTTTGCCGTTGGGAACACCGACGCACAAAGCCCCGGAGGCATCACTACTAACCCGGCTGTCTGGTATCGACCAGAAAATGCAACGAGTGTATTGTGGAAGGATGCCACACCTAATGTACTCGACTTAAATGTCGCAACAAATGGTACTATAACCGTAAATCCGGGGGATGCAAAGCATAACTTTCAACCCTGGACTTCTGGCTATTCAGCAAGTAACTTTTACAGATACGACGGGGCAACCAATCCGGTTTTTGGCAAATGGGGCGATGGGGGCATCACGACCACCGCTTCTACAGATTATGCCAGCGGTTTTTATTATATGCCTATCACTATTTTTGGCGCGGCAAGACCTACTTCAGCAGCGAATGGTGAAATCACAGGAATCGATGACGAAAATACGAATGGTGCAGAACCCGGACTTGGTCTTCTTACTTCAGGGGGAAAAGTATATCCACGTTTGTATCGGGCCGGAAATGGCATTGACAATACAGCCTTAACTATGAGTGCGGCTATTGGTCAGACCTCGGTTTTCATGAGCCATCCATTCCCTGGTAGTAGTACTGCAACAGGCACAGGTGATTTGATCATTGGGCTGAACGGCAAAGACACCACTATCGCTAACACAAACCCCAGAAGTAGTGTTGCCGGGACTTCCTTTAAAATCGGGTATAGCGGATGGGCTTTTGGAGCGTTCCCGGGAGACATTCAGGAAGTAGTTTGGTATAAAGCCAGCCTTACTGCCTCTGAGTCTCAAAAAGTAAACACCTATTTAGCACTGAAATACGGTACAACCCTGGCGCAAAACTATGTAAATGCCGCTGGCAATACAATTTATGATTTGAGTACGAATGCAGGCTATGTAAACAATATAGCGGGCATTGGCGCAGAATCGGCTAATGGAAGTTTAGATCAACGTCAGAGTAATTCAGTTAACATTGGCAAACAGGTTGTAATCAGTACGACCGGTTTAAACAATACCAATGCGACAAACACTGTATCATTGAGTGAAGGACAATATCTTGTCTGGGGCGATAATGGATTGGATAAAATGCCAACTGTTCCGGTAGCTAATGTCCCAGGAACCAATTACCGTTTTGCTGCTGTATGGAAGGTACAAAATACAAGTGCAGTTAATACTGTTCGTGTCGCATGGCCACAGAATACGAACTTTGGTGCATTAAAACTGGTTCAAAGCTCAGATCCTAGTTTTGCCACCGTAACCGCAACGACTGACATGACGACCACAACCCAAGTGGTGAACGGTGTAACCTACAACTACGCGGATGTGGTTCTTACAGACGGACAGTATTTTACATTCACTGCCAAAGTTTTCGCTCCAGGCGGTATTGCAGCTTTACCTGCTGTCTGGTACCAGCCAAATAACGCTTCTGCTGCCCACTGGACAGATGCATCCATTAATGAACTGTATCTGACTAATGAAGCTGGTACAGCAACCGTAAATGCTGGTGATCAAATGCATAATTTCCATAAGTGGACTACTGATTATTCGACAACCAGTTATTATAATTTCCTGGACTCAAATGCGACGAATACGGATCTTGAAGATAATCCAGTATTTGGCAATTGGAATGTGAACTCTTACTCATATATGCCAATTACCATATTTGGTGCCGCGCGTCAGACAGCTACAGGTAATGGCCTTATTACCGGTATCGATAATGATAAGCCATATGGAGCTGAAACCAGCTTAGGCAACAATGGCTTAAGTCCCCGATTTTATCGGTTTGCTAATGGAAATGATAAAACCGCAACGACATTAACTGCAACCTTAGGCAAAACCTCTTTATACTATGCGCATCCTAATCCAGGTGCATTAGGTGCGCCGGCCGGAGATCTAGTGGTTGGACTGGACGGATACGATACAACTTTCACTAATCTACCAGGCGTAAGCAGCCTAGCCGGTCCTTATCTGAAAATAGGATATGATGGTTTCACTTTTGGCGCTTTTAAGGGAGATATTCAGGAAGTCATCTGGTATAAGGCCAGTTTGACTGCTGCAGAAAAATTGCAGGTAGACACCTATCTTGCTCTGAAATACGGAACGACTTTGGCCCATAACTATGTAGATGCAGCTGGAAATACGATCTATGACATAAGTGTTGATGAAGATTATTTCAGTCATAATATTGCCGGTATTGGTAAAGAAGAGAATAATGGCAATTTAAACCAACGCCAGAGTAACTCAGTTAATACCGGAAAGCAGTTGTTAATCAGTACAGCTGGACTGGCAAACACCAATGAAGCCAACACTAGTTCTTTAGCAGAAGGGCAATATTTAATATGGGGTGATAATGGTTTAGCAAAAGCGCCATCCATTTACACCGGTAATACATTTACGAATCAAAATGTACGTTTCAAAGCTATTTGGAGAGTACAGAATACCGCTGGCGTCGGCACAATTCGTCTGGCCTGGCCAGCAGGGTTAAGCAACCTTGCTTTAATTCAAAGCACAGACACTACCTTTAATGCTAGTGACGTAATAACGGCTATGACCGGTACGCAAGTCGTCAATGGCATTACCTACAATTATGTTGACGTAACTTTGAATAATGGCGAGTATTTTACATTTGCTGCGAAAATAGAGCATGCACCGGGTGGTGTATTCAGTGGCTTGTCCCAATGGTACCGTGCAGATAAGCAAACTGCAGTTGTTGGCGGCGGCGATACGACACTTACAACCTGGACCGATTTTGCAAGCGGTGTAGAAGCTACCCAGATTGCTACCCAGGCAATGCCTAAATTACATACAGGTAGTAATACCTATTTCAATTTCAACCCGGGTATTAACTTCACAGATGGGGATCAGACCTTAGGCAATATGTCAACACAACCTATTACAGATACCGCTTACGATATCTTTACGATCACCAAGGAAGGGCTGACGGCCGGCGGTGCTTATGCCCGTATTTATAGCGTTTTAGCAAATAAAACGCTCACTTCTGGCAGTCTTCGGTATTGGGATGGAATAGGTATCAATTATGACGGGAATGTAGAAAGATATAATAGCACCACTGGACTCGCTTATTTTGCGAACCCGGGTGGTATTAATTTCGCAACAAACAGTCCAAGCATTATGTACCATAAGTTCAATTATAATTATGTATCTAAAGGCTTGAATGGTGCAACTAACGGAACTGCTGCTCAGTCTGGGCCTTACCAGGTAGTAGATGGTGGATTTGTTTTCGGCTCTACTGTTTTCTCTGGTAATGGTGCCGATAACAGGAGTTTTAAAGGCGACCTGGGAGAGACGATCATCTATGGCGCAGGGAATATTACACCTGAAGAGAGAAATCGTGTTGATGCTTATTTAGCCATCAAGTACGGCGTCACTTTGGATAAAGCTGAAAGCTATTTAACATCGGCATCTTCTGTCGTTTGGGATAAGGATGCAGATAATGGCTTCTATAACAATGTAGCCGGGATTGGCCGGGATGACCTGTCAGATCTGTATCAGAAACAGAGCCGCAGCCAGATTACTAATAATGCAAATGACCAGTTAACAGTGGGGCTAGGTGATATCTTAGCGACAAATAATGATAACACTCAGACGCTTAATAATGGTCAATTCCTTGTATGGGGTGATAACGGTAAAACAGAAGCCATGAACAATGTGGCTACTACTTATACCCTCTTGACGTACAATGCAAGCGATGTGCGCAGAATGAACCGTATTTGGAAAGCGCGGGCCACAAATGCAGTGGCTTCTGTAAAATTGCGTTTCCCGGTAGCATCTGTCGGCACAACTACTTTCCCGGTTGATGGAACCTCACAATATGTAATTATATTTGCAAGTGACTCTGCTATGACCGGTAATATAACAGTTAGCCCTTTAACGGCAAATGGAAGTGTTTATGATGTCATGCATAGTTTCCCTGTCGGAGCATCGTATTTTAGCTTCGGTAAAATACAAACTGGTATAGCATTACCAATTGACTTAGCAAAAGATTTTGCAGCTAAAACCATTGGTACTACTGTAGTGCTGGACTGGACGACTGCGTCAGAGCATAACAACAAAGGATTCCAGGTTGAAAGAAGCGCAGACGGACAAAAATGGGATAACTTAACCTTTGTAAATAGCAAAGCAGAAGGTGGCAATAGCCAAAAACCTATTAGTTATAGCTACACCGATCTGTCTCCACTGGTAAATACAAATAATATGTATAGGTTGAAGCAAGTGGACAATTCTGGGGCATCAGCCTATAGTAGGGTAGTAACAATTGCAACTGGCAGCAACCAGTCTATTACGATTTATCCTAACCCAGCACATAACACATTGAATATCTCCAATTTGGGTAATGGTGTAAAAACTGTACGTATCGTTTCAGTAGATGGTAACAGCGTTTACAACAGAAAGATCTCAAGTGATAAAGTAGCCGTAGATGTTCAAAGTTGGTCAGCAGGTATCTATTTGGTATCTGTTACTTCAGCGAAAGGACAGACACTTACATTTAAAGCAATAGTAAAATAAGAAGTATTACTTCATAGTAAATACAGTCAGAGGACATTAAGGGAGGGGGTACTTAACAGTATCCCCTCCTTTTTTAAATGAACTAAAATCATGCTCGATTTTCCAATTTTGGCCAAGCCCTAATTTCACCAAACACACGCTTCACAATTTCCAAAAGGACTGTATCACATAACCCTACGTGTAGGCTCCGTTCCTGTGAACTTCAACAGGCGACTCGAAAACGACCTTCTGGTCTTCTTATTCGTCAATCCTCTTTATTCGAATGCAGACCGTTTTCTTTGAATAGTCTTTATCCCCCTCTTACATTTTCATTTTGCGGAAAAATGGTAAAATCCAAGATTGTAGTAGAAACTATTCATACTTCATAATATTCAATAATCGGGTCTTTTTTAAATACCGGCATAAATACAACAGGTAACCATTTCCCAAAAGTATCGGGTGCTCCCACTGACTATGTTATTCCAACTTGCTCAGCCAGTTACTGGTCATTTATTTTTGGCAAATAGAATTTCCCTACCTTTATATTCTACATGCTTAAACAGCGACTATGCAATCCGGTTTACTAAATCGTTTTGGGGTATGGGTCATACTGCTACTCAGCGTTTCAACCGTAATGGGGCAGATATCCCTCGGTCCGAATACGCATGACCCAATTATTATAATAGCACCTACCTTTAATTATTTGTATTCAACGCATAGCACAAAATTCCAGGGATTTGGCCTGAATTGCAGTACTCAGCTCAACGGCCGCCTGGAAGTAGGGCTGGGAACTGACCTCATTGATTGCCCTTATCACCATGACAATGGGCTTGAACTCTACCACTTAAAGCTGGTACCTATATATGGTTTATTGAATTACAAATACTGGGGCAACAGGATCTGGCAACCCTATGCCAAAGTCGCCATCGGTATTACTTTTATGGATTATAAAGAACAAAACCTGGCCATTGGGCCTGAGCTGACTCGCAAATCGGAGCGAGGCTTGAATGCTTATGCCGGGGTGGGCACCAGAGCGCATCTGGCAAAATCCGTTGAAGTGTTTTTAGATGCAGGCTTGACAGGTTATAAGATGTCTTTTAGAGCTTTAGATATTAATCCTCACGGAATCGCAGCCAAAACGGGGCTGCTATTTAATTTATAATTAGCCCAGTATGCCAAGCCGCTTTACACAAACCTTTAAAAACTGGCTCGGATGGGTCGGCGAGCACAAAAAAACGGTGCTTCAGATTGTGGTGGGTCTCTTTTTTATCCTAATGGGGTTTTATTATATTTTTCACGAAAAATATGAAATTGACCGGCTGCGGATCGTTTTACATAATAGTCATCTCAAATGGATGATCCCGGGAATACTACTGACCCTCTTATATATATTGCTACAGGGTAGCATGTATGTATATTCTTTTGCAAGTATCGGCAAGAAAATACCCTTCTCCCGAGGGACAGTGTTATTTTTAAAAAGAAACCTGGTGAGTATTTTCCTGCCGGCAGGTGGTGTTACTTCACTTGCCTTTTTTAATGCGGATATTATCACCAAAGACATCCAGAAACCGGCGATTCGAGCTGCCTCTGCAATTTACGCGGTGATGGGGATTGTATCGGTTATCCTGATTGCCATACCCATCTGTGCAGTAGTAATTGGCAGAAACTATTTTGGCGCTAATGAGTGGCTTGCGCTGCTGGTCATCAGCCTGCTGCTTTGCAGCCTTTTTTATTTCTTTTACCTTATTTCCCGAAAAGGAGGCTCTTATCATTGGCTAGTCAAAAAAATTCCCCGGATCAAGGATTTTCTGGATACGTTGACGGGCAATAATATCAACCGCCGTTATATCATCCTGGCCCTTGCCATCAGCACCCTAATTG
>DATJDF010000235.1:0-8946 GCA_035497555.1 Arachidicoccus sp.
TGCAAACAGGCTATTATTTTTTTTAAAAACGGTAATAGTCCGCTTTCGATCAGTTGTAAGGGCATAAGTGCCAATATAAGTGTTGAGGATGCCTTCTTTCAAAAATGTATCAGTTTGTAGCGACTTCCCTAATACAATTTCGGATATGTTATTTGATATTTTGTCTTTTTCGGCATCTTCACAATTAAATAAGACGGTAATGAAAATATCCTCCTGAGGGTAATATATCTCATAGGTCATAAAGCCGTTCATATTGCCGCCGTGTTCAATGGATTTGATACTGCCCAAATCCTCGATATACCATCCATAGCCATAACTGATCAAAGACCCGTCTTTAAGTTTAAAAGGGGTAAAAGCTTTCTCCAATGTTTCCTTCTTTAAGATTTTACCATTAAGGAGCCCTTGAAACCATTGGAACAGATCTTCCGTATTTGAAAGCAACCCGCCAGCGGCATAAGCAATTGTCGGACTCCAGTAATCTGCATTTCTAAATATCAGACCATCCTTTCGATAACCGTTGACTCTTTCGGGTATTAGCACGCCCGAGATGTCGAAGTAAGTATGATCTAATCCTAATGGTAAAAGTATATTATCACTTATATAGTTCTGATAACTTTTTCCAGATATTTTCTGGATAATGTACCCTAATAAATAATAACCGGAGTTACTATAAGAATATTTCGTACCAGGTTCAAATTCTAATGTATAATTCTTAAAACTATCAATCAATTGCTTAGGCGTAAAATCCCATCGTTCCATATATAGATTAGGATAATTGATTTGCATATAATCTCTAATTCCCGAGGTATGTGTCAACAAATTTTCAATCGTTATTCTATAGCCTTTTGACGGAAAATCCGGAATAAATTTTTGCACGCTGTCTTGTAGAGATATTTTGCCTTGTTCTACCAATTGAAGAATAGCAACAGCTGTAAACTGTTTTGTAATTGAAGCAAGTTTGAAAATCATATCGGGAGCAATTGGAACGTGTAACTCGAGGTCAGCACTGCCAAAGGCTTTCTTATAAATAATCTTTCCATGCCTTGCTACCAGCACTTCACAACCCGGGTCTTCTGGTTTAAATTCTTTTGTCAGGAGTTGATCAAGATGCTGCGTAATCTGATTGTTTTGACAATAAGTGGAAGCTACAATAAGTAATGGGAGTAGAAAAGAAAAGGTCAATTTATGCATTGATTCAAATGTTAGTGGCGGTCTAAATCATTACGCACGTATGCTGTTATTTCGTTGCTAAAGGTAATAACAAGGTTCTAAAAATGAAAGCAAAATAGGTCAGAAAGCTATTGAATGGGCTAGCTATTTCCCATAATTTGTCACTTACCTCATGAATTTCAGGATAATAGAAACAACCTAAGAGCCCGCCGGTTTCGCCGGACGTTGGGCAAAGCTGCTGGGGGACACTCCGAATTGTTTTAAAAAGCAGCGCCCAAAATGCGTGGCGGAATTAAAGCCCACCATCACCGATACATCCGTCACGTTATAAAAACCCTGTGCTAATAATTCTGCAGCCTTTTTCAGCCGGGTAATATTAATCAGTTCATTCGGCGTAAGATCAGAAATCGCTTTGATCTTCCTGTAAAGGGTGGGACGGCTAATAAAAAGTCGTTCAGAGAGGGTATTCACATCAAGAGAAGGGTCATCAATATGGCGGGTGATCAGCTGATGTAATTTCCCCAGAAACTGCTCATCAGCCGGGGTATGTGCCATACTATTGATAGACGAAAGCGGGTAGCTGGAAAAATATTCACGCAGTTTATTACGGCTAATCAATAAATTATTAATCTGCACCTGAAGATGCTCAGGCGAAAAAGGTTTCTCAATATAGGCATCGGCACCCAGTTCCAGTCCTTTGATTTTATCATTCAAAGCATTTTTAGCAGTAAGCAAAATAACAGGGATATGACTAAGATCCAGATTTGATTTAATCATGTTGCAAAAACCGTAACCATCCATTTCGGGCATCATGACATCACTCACGATCAGGCTAACTGTATGATCTTCCAGTAAGCGCAACGCTGTTTTAACGGAGGTGGCTGTCAATACCTCATATTTCTCCTCAAGATCATCTTCAAGGAAAGATAAGATCTCACTGTTGTCATCAACAACCAGGACGGTAGGTTTAAATGCCTGTACAAATTGCCCCATAACTATATTTCTGCCGGATCTGTTTTGTTTAAAGGTAATCTCAGTACGAATGTAATAGTTTCCGGGCCTGTTTCCAAAAGTTTAAGGAAGCCACCTTGTAAAGTCGCCAGCGATCTGGATAAAGCCAGCCCCAGCCCCGCTCCGGACTGGCTCTTGGCCGAATCCAGTCGGAAAAATGGTTCAAATAATCTTTCTTTTAAATCCTCTGGAATACCGGTATTCGCACCATCATTTTTTACAGCAATAGCAAACTGCTGATCGTCAGGCAATACTGACATTTCTACCAGGACATAACTAACTGCATACTTTACAGCGTTGTCCAGGAGGTTACTGAGAATTTTGGTGACCGCCTCCTTATCTACTGAGGCTATCAGCGGCGTTCTGGTCAGCTTGTGATCTAGGTGGATGCCTTTATCAGTTGCCGCTGCTTTAAAATCCAGTAAAAGATCACGCAGCAAACCGTTAATATTTACCTCCGTATAATTTAAACGGAATCCACCGACCTCAGTTTTTCTAAAATCCAGTAACTGGCCGCTCAGGTCCTCCATTCGGTTGGTATTACGCTGCATCATGAGAATATACTTTCTGATGCCTGGATAGGCATCAATCTTTTTCATAATTTTTTCCAACGGAGCCTTAATCAGCGTCAGCGGCGTTTTTATCTCATGCGTAACGTGCGTAAAAAAGTCAATCTTGGCCTCGTAAAGTTCTTTTTCCTTTTCATGGGCCATATGATCCACCAACCGTTTATTCTTCTCAGCAATTCTAGCATGATAACTACTAAAAATGATATAACCAATCAGGACTGCCGCAAGGAAGTATAGAGTATACGCCAGTGTACTTTCCCAGAAAGTAGGTCGTATGTGAATAGACAAGACCGCTTCCTTTCCGTTCCATTTCCCACTACTATTGGCCGCTTTGACCCTAAAAGTATAAGTGCCCGGTGTGAGATTGGTAAAGTAAACCTTCCGATTGCTTTTAAGATAGGTCCAGTCCTTGTCCAGTCCTTCAAGTATATACTTATACTCCGTCATTTCAGGGGCTGTAAAGCTAAGCGCCGCAAACTCAAGGCTCAGAGACGCCTGCCGGTGAGGGACGCTGATTTCTGCAAAAGCTGCGTCCCCAACAGGTTGAACAAGTTCTCCCCAGCCGGCAATTTCTTTGCCGTCTGCCTGTACAGCGGTAATATAGAGTGAAGGAATAAAATCGGCACTCCTGAAAGTCTCAGGGTTAAAACTGATCAGGCCTTTAACTGAGCCAAAATACAACTTACCCGCCGCATCTTTAAAACCGCAATTATAATTGAACTGATCGCTCAGTAGTCCGTTGGCCGTTGTGAATACAGAGATCTTGCCGGTCGTGACCTGGAATTTAACCAGACCACGTGAAGTTGACATCCAGAGAAAGCCTTCATCATCTTCCAGAATCTTATAAATTGTATTACTTGGCAACCCATCCTTAGTGGTATAATGCTCGAACCTGTTACTACCAGCCGCCAGGCGGCAGAGGCCGCCGCCTTCCGTGCCCGCCCAGATGGCCCCGGTTTCGTCCTGGTAAATAGTCGTAATCCAATTGTTGTTGATACTACGGGGATTATCTGCCTGGTGCAAATACGATTTTAGGAGCCCGGTCTTTGGCTGATAACTGTAAAGACCATTTCCCATGGTGCCAATCCAGAGCGCATGGTCTTTATCTTCCATCAGCGTATGAATAAAACAGTCCGCCAAAAGGTGCAGAACGGGAGAGAATACACCTGTTTTTGGATTAAATTTATACAGTCCAAGCCGGGTACCCGCATATACGGTTCCATCAATGGTATGGCAAAAAGACACCATGAAGTTGCTTCTGAGGATTCTGGATTTATTGTTTTTCGGGAAATGCGCAAATACCTTCCCCGAACGGATATCCATCATATCCAGGCCATGCTCAAAAGTGCCAATTAAAAGTGTATCACCTAGAGGTAAAAGCCCATGGATATTAGGATAAGTGATATCCATGGGGCGGCCCCGGGCAAGAAAATGTTCCATTTGATTGGTTATGGGCGATAATCGGTTTAACCCGCCATCTTCCGTTCCGATCCAGAGCATTCCATATTTATCCTGGCAGATTTCCCGCACCACATTGCCATAAAGCGACCGGGTGCCCTGGCCAGCAAAGTATTTGTCAAAAGTATTATACTGACGCGGAAAATAATTGACACCCCCGGAATGCGTCCCCGCCCAGATGCCACCTTCCTGATCCTGACAAAGGGAATAGACCGCATTATCACTCAGGGAGTAAGGGTCGCCTGTTTGCTGCGTCAGGTTAACAAAACTGCCGCTAGAGAGTTGATAGATAAAGATCCCGGATTCCGTTGCAATCCAAATACTGGTATCAGACACCTGCAAAAAATCCCGGGCGAATATGCCGGTATGATCCGTATTGTAAATAGCCAGACTGGCCACCTGTTTAGTATCCGGATTAAAGGACTTGACCCCGTTATTAGACGTGCCTGCTAAAATCAACCCCTGACGGGTTACAAATAGATTTTCAATCCATTTGGTGGGTTGATGCAGCGTATCAGCGAACAGGTCGTAACTCGTTAATTCTCCACCAGGACCTCCAGAAGGATCATACCTGCATAATTTCCCGTCAGCTGTTGACACCCAAATCTGACCCTCGGCAGTCATACAGACAGATGTAGGCTGAAAATGGTTTCTGGGGTTAAAAACCTGTTTTTTATGCGTTCGAATGTTATAACAGGTAAGCTTCTTACCCGCAATTATCCAAAGTCTTTGGCCATGGTCTTTGAGGATAGTGCCTACCTCGCCGTTTGTTTTCAGCAGAAGTGTAAACTGTTCTTTAATCGGATCGAATTTATATACGCCGATCCGGGTACCCACATAGAAAGTATCTGTACTGCCTGTCGAATCTAAAAAGATACTACGGATATAACTATCGCCTAATCCGAATGAACCTGGTGTAAACCTGAATTCCTTAAAATTGTAGCCATTGAACCGGTCTAACCCGTCTTTGGTGCCCAGCCAAACAAACCCATGACGATCCTGTGCAGCGCAAAATACCGTATTGTTGGACAGCCCGTTTTCCACCTGGTAATGCCGGAAATAATAGGGCTGCCCGGTAGTAGTAGCAGTTAGCAGAGAGCTTATTAAAAGCAATAAGCTCAAGAATCTTACAACTTTAAAATACTGTCTACCCATATTTACGAAATTGAGCCAATAATAGCGTTTGCATTTAAAACCTGGCCGCATTAATTTAATAATCCAGCCTGGAATCGGCACGGGGCCATGGCAATTTATTTAGTTTAGCGGCCATAACGAAGATAAAGCATTCACATTTTTAGAGAACAAATATTAATAAGATGACATAAAATGTCGAATCAGTGAGAGGATATGAAGAGTAACTCAGTTGCAAATGATGCAAATTTGCTACCAGCGGATCGAGGCTGGGACTCTAAAAAATTAAAACTAAATAATCGGCATAAAAAAGGCATAGTGATAGGACCAGCGGTAAACCAAACTGCTAAGATGCATCAAAGATGTTTTAATAAACGCTTAGCAGTAAATCTAGTTCAACGAATGTCGTTCAACCCAAACAAAAAACCCAAACAAAGTAGGACAAAAATGAAATTAAAAAAAGTGAGAGAAGCGGTATCGGCAAATTCTGCGATTACCCTCATAATTTGCCTGATGTCTTTTATTTTTGTCCGCAGCGTGCAAGGGCAAACGCAAGCTGTGTCCGAACAGACGGACAAAGTCTGGACCGCTGCCGAGGCTGGCGGCTGGTACGCCCATCAAAAATGGCTGGTCGGTGCGGATTATATTCCCAGTAATGCCGTTAATCAGTTAGAGATGTGGCAGGAAGATACTTTTAGCCCGGATTTAATCGACAAAGAATTAGGACTGGCCGAAACCATTGGATTTAATACCATGCGCGTATTTCTGCACAGCATCAGCTGGAAAGAAGACAAAGCCGCGTTTAAAAAACGAATCGACGCGTTTTTAACCATCTGCCAAAACCATCATATAAAGCCCATGTTGGTATTTTTTGATGATTGCTGGAATAAGGAAGGTCACGCAGGCAAACAACCTGCGCCCAAGACAGGAGTTCATAATTCCGGTTGGGTTCAGGACCCCGGACAGCCCGCATCAGAAGATCCGGCAAATTTTCCCCCTTTAGAACAGTATGTAAAGGATATACTGAATAACTTTAAACATGACAAACGGATACTCGCCTGGGATCTTTACAATGAACCCGGCAATAGCGGTAAAGGAGTGAAATCCCTACCGTTATTAAAAGCAGTGTTCCAGTGGGCGCATGACGTAAGACCCGATCAGCCGCTGACCGCAGGTCTGTGGAAATGGGATCTGGAAGTGCTGAATGCCTTTCAGATTGCCAATTCCGATATAGTAAGTTATCACGATTATGAGCAGCCTAAGTGGCATTTGCGGGTAATTCAGTTACTAAAGGCCTATGGCAAGCCACTGATCTGTACAGAGTATATGGCCCGGACAAAAGGCAGTCTATTTTCAAATACATTACCCATGCTCAAAAAAGAGCATGTGGGGGCGATAAACTGGGGCTTTATACAGGGCAAGACCAACACGATCTACGCCTGGGATAATCCCCTGCCAGACGGTCGTGAACCGAAGCTATGGTTTCATGATATTTTCAGAAAGGACTTTACACCCTATAAACAGGAGGAAGTGGATTTGATCCAATCATTAAACGGTGTAAAGTGATTACACGCGTGGTCTAGACTCCCAACTGTCATTACTATTTATCCGGAGTTTGTTACCAATACCTGAAACGGCGATTTGTCAGACTACTTAAAATAGTCGAGTAGCGAGGTGCAAAATATCAGAACGAAAATTTGTAAAAGAACGACCCAATGTATACTTATAAAAATTATTTACCTATGAAAAGATTCCAGACCTTATTAAAGACAGCATTAGTTGCATGCCTTGCTGTTACACAACTAAATGCACATGCACAAACGGGCAGAAACTATTTGAAAGATTTTCCTAAAGGAGATGGTCCTCAGGAGATCGGTAAGCGGATCGCCGAACATTTTGTGGAAAAGGGCAAAAGGATTTTCGGGCCAACAGGTAAAATTAAACCCATAATCTATCCGATCACCTGTACATGGCTAGGTTCTATTGAATTTGCAGAAATTACCCATAACCGTTCACTGCAAAAGGAACTCGCCGGGCTATTTCAACCCTTATTTGGAGAAAAGTCCGCTATGATCCCAGTCCCCGATCATGTGGATTTTGCGGTATTCGGTATCGTACCTTTTGCCCTCTACAGGCAAACAAAGGATAAAAAATATCTACAACTGGCCATCACCTTTGCAGACAAGCAATGGGGCGAGCCTTATGGTAAAAATGCCAAACCTTCCTCTTACTACTATCAAAAAAGAGGTATGTCCTGGGAGACCCGGATGTGGATCGATGATATGTACATGATTACAGCCTTACAGACCCAGGCCTACCAGACGACTGGTAAAAAAATCTATCTGGACCGGGCTGCAAAAGAAATGATCCCTTACTTAGATTCATTGCAACAACCTAATGGCCTTTTTTATCATGCGCCCGACGTTCCCTTCTTCTGGGGCCGTGGCGATGGCTGGATGGCTGTCGGTATGACAGAGATGCTGCGCTTTTTGCCTAAAAACCATCCTGACCGCCCAAGGATACTGAAAGGCTATCTTACCATGATGAAAGCTTTATTAAAGTATCAGGCCCCTAGCGGCATGTGGCATCAGCTGATTGATGATCCTACTGCATGGGAAGAGACCTCATCAACAGGTATGTTTACCTATGCCTTTATTACGGGAGTAAAAGAAGGCTGGCTGAATAAGGATAGCTATGGTCCCGCTGCCAGAAAAGCCTGGTTGGCACTTATCGGTTATATAAATGACAACGACGATATCCGCAATGTCTGCGAAGGCACCAATAAGAAAAATGACCGCCAGTATTATTTAGACCGTAAGCAAAATATCGGTGACTTACATGGGCAGGCACCGCTGTTATGGTGTGCAACAGCATTACTTCGGTAAGGATCCTGAGGCCCATAATTGTCTGAACGGCATCTATATGAAAAATATTAATAGAAGGAATGAATGATTCAAATTTAAATAGGTTGTAACTTTAAGGTGGTTGTATCATGAAAAGCGCTGCTAATTCATAAACGCGGCACCGGGGATCCAACTTATTTTTCAACTTATTCGTTTCATCATTAAATTTTTTTATATTATGACAGACAGACGTTCCTTTTTAAAAACAAGCTCCATTATAACAGCAGGAGCAGGTATAGCCTCCATGTTGCCCATAGATTTATTAGCCTCGGCAGGGAAAAAAGTGGCGCCCTCCGACCGGATCAGGATCGCCGCCATCGGTGTCAACGGGATGGGCTTTGCAGACCTTGAATCAATGTTGAAGAACAGCGAAGTCACTGTGGCCAACATTTGCGATGTAGATGAGCATGTTTTGAAAAGCAGATCCGCAGACCTCGCCAAGAAAGGTATTAAAGTGACGACCCAGACGGATTACCAGAAAGTGCTGGATGATAAAAGTATTGATGCCGTTATCATTGGTGCCCCTGATCATTGGCACTGTAAGATCATGGTAGACGCCTCGGCAGCCGGTAAGCATGTTTATTGTGAAAAGCCTTCCGGGCATTCTATCGAAGAATGTAATATTATGATCGCGGCTCAAAAAAAGTATGGCAATGTTGTACAAGTAGGGCAGTGGCAACGCAGCCAGAAGCATTTTAAAGATG
>DATJDF010000236.1:0-2669 GCA_035497555.1 Arachidicoccus sp.
CGCCTGTGCTGCTACCTGCGCTTCAGCTGTGACAGGATTTAACCCACCCGATGTGATCAGTATTGCTGTTATAGCTATATTTTTAAATCGATATGGCCGGTTTGCGTATTTCATTCTGATTTTTTAATGCTGATAGTGCTTATCTTCCTTATTCATGTTAATCCCTGTTTATCATTTAACACGGGAAGAAGCTGTCACTGATGCCAATACTTTGAAGAACTCTGCCGCCTCCAGACTGGCTTTTAATGTTTCATACGCTTCCGGTTTTAATTCCATCAATGGCAATCTACATTTGCCAGCATCCTGTCCCAGCATTTTAAGAATAGCTCTTTGAGCCGGTATAGAGGAAAACGGTGCCAGACAGCGGACCATGGCGACAGAATGCCACTGCATATCCCGTGCACCCAATAAATCACCTGCATTAAAGCGCTTTAGCAGTTCAAGATAGATGGGAGCCGCAAACGAATAGGTGCTTCCGATGGCACCTTGCGCACCGACGACAAGTGCACCGAGGAGCAACTCATCATAACCAAACAAAATATCAAATTTCCCATCTTTATAATTCAGGCAGGCCTGGTATTCATGCAAGGTGGAAGCGGTATATTTGATACCTGCCAGATTTGCAATACGGCTTTCTGCCTGTGCTAGGAACTCAACCATATCCAGGCCGACTCCTGTCAGGCTTGGAATATGGTAATAATAAAAAGGTAGTCCCGGTGCCGCCGAGGCAATCTGCGCCATACTTTCTACAAGCTGTTCCACACTGGTGGGTTTATAATAAAAAGCAGATACAGAGGAGATAACATCTGCACCATTTGCTTCAGCGTGACGCGCAAGCTTCCTGGCTTCCAATATAGAGGCGTGGCCAACATGTACAAAAACCAGGATTCGTTTACCGGCTGCCTTGATATACGCCTCAGCCACAGCCATTCTTTCCTCTACTGTCAAATTCGGCCCCTCGCCATTGGTACCGCAGATATATACACCTGTCAGCCCCTCGGCCACCAATTTATCTACAATAGCTGGAATAACTTCCAGGTTTAAACTGCCATCTTCTTTATAGGCACCAAATGTGGCGGCGATCAGTCCTTTAATTTTCATGTGTTTTATATTAAGTGTTTTGTCGTGAATGTCTTTTTTGTTCGTCTGTAGCTTTACCCTGTTTTTATATACTGACGCTGCTATTTTACTTTGTCGGCGTAAATGTTTCTTCTGCTATAATCCCGTTTATAATTGATACCCCCTGCTATTTACGGATCCATTTTACTCTTTTCAGCACCAGGCTGTAATTCCAGCCCTGACCTACCGTATTGGTTTCATAAAGACAATAAATAAAACCCGTTTTCTTTCCATTATTTTCAACGGCAAGATCCGAATACCCGGCAGCACCTTTATTGATAACCATGCTTACCGGCCAGCTTTGACCCGCATCCGGGCTGATTTTAAGTGTCAGATTCCGGCGGGGATGTTTAGGGATATCCCTGCTATCCGGATTGGAGAAAGCGAGTACGGTTGCACGCTTCTCTTTGCCGTTTTCAGCTACGGTAGCTTTTAACGGCAGTCTGATCAGCCCTGCCATGCAAATTGGATCAAAAAGCGCAGTATCAAAAACGGGCTTACTCCAGTTTGAGATCCCGTCCGGACTAATACTGGTAGCCCGCAGATGCGCCTTAGAACCGGACCTGATATTAATCATCACGCGGCCATCATTTAACTGAGTCAGTACAGATTCATTGGGATTGGTTAGTTCCGGTGTATTATAGGCAGCAATACTTCCGGCCTTCCAGGTCCGGCCAAGATCATCGCTATATATCGTTGCCACCACACTGGGACTATGCTTTCTTTTTGCACCGGTTACAGCAGAATTAGCCAGCCATATAGGCGCCAGAAGCCGCCCGTTTTCCAACTGCAATGCGTGACCGGGCCCGGGTGCCAGTACATTCCAGGAATAATCCTTTTTGAACTGGTCGACAACCGGCGTTATATCCACTGGTTCCAGCCATGATTTTCCTTCATCCGTTGAGCGGGTATAGTAAGCCCGGGCATAATCTCTTTGATAGAGCAGATGAATGGTGCCATCACTGGAAACGATTGGTGTGGCATTGCTGGTCGGTCCTTTTTGCCTTTTTGCAACGACTTGCAGATGCTGCCAACTTTTTCCACCGTCCGTGCTGCGACGTAGCAATAGATCCATATCTGTCCAATCGCTGGCCGTTCCTACCCGGCCTTCACAAAATGCCAGCAAGGTCCCCTTAGGCGTTCTGACCAGGGCTGGGATACGCATCGAGGCATAACCGCCATTTTGTATTTCACTTTTCGCAGTATCCGGTTCAAATACAATACTGCTGTCTACTACGGTAAGCTGAAAAGATGCGTATCCGCTTCCACTGCTTTTCGTCTGCTTTAGGCTGTGACAACTACTCATTAACAGCAAAATACCCGCAACAAGTAAGGAAGTATTAAATAGCTTATTATTTATGAATATTACATTTTTTTTCATGGGTTATTATTTATCAGATCATCCTGCCAAAAAACATTCTATCTATTTGTTATAATGCTTTAACCGTTTGCAACGGGCACTGTGTCAAGAATTACAGAAAACGAATTCATTGACTTAGCGGCCCCGTAAAAAATTCCGGTATAAAGGTCAGGGCACTCTTTCTTATCTT